>JALWSL010000273.1 GCA_027080405.1 Planctomycetaceae bacterium | reverse complement strand
CGGGGTTGAGATTTCGATTGCGGGGCAGATCGCGATGCGCAATTCGCAGTTGCTGTTGAGCGAGGGGGAAATGTTCGCCGAGCTGGAGCAGCTGCGAAGCCTCCTGGATACGTCTTCGGATATCAAGTTTTCTTTCTTTTTGTATCGGGATGAGGCGACCAGTACGTATCGGTATTTTGAGGATTGTTCGGTCTCGCGGTTTCAGTACAACCTGACGCGGGCGAATCTGTATTCGTACACGATTCAGATTCATGCGGATAACCCGGTGATGCAGACGGTGTTGAGTTCCTGAATCGACTTCCCGGTTTCAGTAGCGCAGTAGCGTAGGGCAGGCTCCCGCCTGCCATTGTTGAACAGTGGCGATGTATGAAAAAACAATCGACCACAGGGATACGAAGAGGACAACCAAAGAAAGAGCCGTCGGGTGCATTGTAACGCCCTCTCGCGTTTTCCGGCTCGCCTTTATTTCCAAAGAGAGAAAACGAGATGGGGTATCAACGACTTTTTTTGCATTACGGGTCGAATCAGACGGACGTCAAGGGGGTGTTGAGTGCGCGGGCGGTGAAGAAGTGCTGGTTTGAATTGCATCGTCTGGGTGGCTGCGGGGCGGGAGAAATTCGGCTGCACGATGCTTTTGCGGATCGGGATTTGGTACAGCCGGGCGATTGGATTGCGTGTGAGTATTCGACGGGGGATCGCTGGTATTTCGGACGCGTCGAGCAGGTGGAATCGGAATCTCCTGCGGGAGTACGGATTAAACTGGAGGGGCCTGCGATTGAATTGAACGAGGTTTTTCCGGGTGCGTTTTCGCCCACGGCTGCGGGAAAGAAACCGCATCGATATGGACGGACGAATCTGTTTTCTTACGATCCGGATTTCTCGCTGGAATCGGTCGATCTGGTGATGAACTCCGCCGAGCTGATCCGCAAATTGATTCAGCAGTATGTGGTACCGAGCACGAAAATTCTGTATGTGCCTGCGCTTGTCGAAACCGGCCCATTGGCCGATGATGTCACTTCGGTGAAGTTTCACGGGGAAGAATCGGCACGAAGCATCATCAAGGAGTTGGCCGTACGAGCGAGAAATGCTTCCTGGGGAGTCGATGCGGCGGGGCAGTTTTTCTTTCTTCAGAAAAAAAGTACGGTGCTGGCGCAGTACACGGAAAATATCAATTTGACGCGATTGAAGCAGGTTCGTTCGCGGGAGTTGCTGTTTAACCGTGTCGTGCTGACGGGAGATTATGTTTATGATCAGCGGGACCGATCGTTGAATCTGGCGAGGCGTTCTTTCCGTTGGCGAGGGAATTATCGGCAGCCGGAAAGTATCGCCCGTTATGGAGAGCGACGGATTCGGATGTCGGTTCCCTGGATTCGATCACGGGAAGATTCGCGTTCTTTCGTTTCGGAATTTTTCCGGATTTATGCCCAGCCGACGGCTCGCTATTTCTTCGAGACGGCTCCTCAAGCGACTCTGCCTGTACCCTGGTTGGGAGTGGTGAAATTGCTGGATCGCGATGGAGTTGTGTTGAGTCAGTTACAGCCGGAAAAGATACGGGTGCAGTTCGATCATCGCCCACAATTTCGAATGGAATTGGGGCCGGGCGATCCACGGGAATTATGGCCGGAACCGCCTCAGGAT
>JALWSL010000272.1 GCA_027080405.1 Planctomycetaceae bacterium | reverse complement strand
CCTTTGATCATGGCAACTTCTACGGACGGGATGAAAAACTTCTTCCCTGGCCTCGTACCAAGGAAGATATCAAGAAAGATCTGGCGACGTATTACGCCGTCATTTCACATCTGGACGAACAGGTCGGCAGGATCCTGAATACACTGGAAGAAACCGGTCAGGCCGAGAACACAATCGTCGTTTATTCCAGCGATCATGGGTTGGCCTTGGGAAGTCACGGTTTGATGGGAAAACAGAACATGTACGAGCATACGATTAATGTCCCCCTCATTTTTCGCGGGCCGGGAATACTCCGAGGAAAAAAAAGCGGAGCCCAATGCTATCTGCGCGATCTGTTTCCCACATTTTGCGATTTCGCGCATGCGCCGAAACCGGAATCATTGCAGAGCCGCAGCCTGTTGAAGATTCTGAAAGGTCAGACTGATGAAGTCTATCCCTTTATTGTCGGCTATTTCAAGCACGCCCAACGGATGATCCGAACCGATCGCTGGAAGTTGATTCAATATCCCCAGGCGAAAAAAACTCAACTGTTCGATTTGAAAAATGATCCCTACGAGTTGGTGAATCTCGCCGATGAACCGGACCACTCCCAACTCAAACAGAAACTGAATCGCCAACTGACAACCTGGCTGCGTGAGCACCAGGATCCGCTGCAACAGTAGCCCTGTCACTTCATCCCTTTTCGTACGTAAATTTGCAAGTAAGCTCGCGGATATGTTGGTGCTATGAGCGTTTCAGATATCGAAAACCAAAGCGGCGTTGCCTGCCTGATGACACCACGCGGGAGGGGGGCAGTCGCCACGATTGCCCTGCGTGCCCCCCTTGAACAGCTTGCAGCGAAGACTCGGTCTCTTCCCTCTTTTTTTCTGCCGCGTAACCGGAAACCACTGCACCAGCAGTCAACAGGAAAAATCCTGTTTGGGAAGTGGGGCGAAGAAGAATTGGTCGTTTGCAGAACTGGCGATGACGAAATTGAAATTCATTGTCACGGAGGTGAAGCGGCTGTCGCCAGAATACTTTCCGATTTGGAAAAACTGGGCATTTCTATTGTCGATGCATCCAATTATCTGAAGATGGTGAGCGACGCTTGGGAAGCCGACTACGTTCAGGCGATCTCCCGGGCGAGAACATTTCGCACCGCTTCGTTACTTCTTCAACAGCGGGAAATCGGACTGGAAATCTGGAGAGAGCTGGAGAAGTCTCTGGAGAGCAGCTATTGGAAAACGCTGGACGAACAGGCAAGGAGCGGTCATCGCAAGATAATGCAGCAAATGAGGCAATGGGCCGAATTTGGCAGACACTTGGGAACGCCCTGGCATGTTGTGATTGGCGGACCGGCCAATGTGGGAAAGTCTTCGCTGATCAATATCCTGCTGGGCTATGAACGCGCCATTGTCGTGGATCAACCAGGGACAACGCATGATGTTGTCTCCGCCGAGACCGCCTTGCAGGGATGGCCGATACTGTTGAGTGATACCGCCGGTTTGCGGGAAACGGGGGATCAGCTGGAGTCGATCGGAATAGAACTCGCCAGCCAAACAATGCAAAAAGCGGATCTGCAAATTCTGCTTCTGGATCGAAGTATCTCACCAGATCGCGAAAGCCGAAAACTGTTGGCAAGTTTCCCGGACGCGCTGTTCGTTTTCAACAAAACGGATCTCGATGCTGCCACAGGCTGGAAGGATATTGAGTTTCCCCAATCGCCACTTGAAGTTTCCTGCAGGACAGGGGAAGGAATTGAACATCTTGTTGAAAAGATCGTGCAAAGATTGGTTCCACGAACGCCGCCCGATTCCCTGGTCTATCCGGTCACCGACCGGCAACAGTTGCTATTGAATCGACTTGAACAGCTGGCTGACTAACCAGCCCGTTTCGATAGATCAGTCCCCAGCTTTCCTGAGAAAAGAGATATTCATTCTCATGCGACCGCTCCCCCGGTGCTCGTCGCATCTGGTGCAACACCTTCCTTGAAGCTTCCGACTGCTCTAAATACAGTACTCAATCACATACTGGTTGTCGCTTTCGACCGGTTCCTGTTCCAGCATGACTTGCGCGACCCGCATCGCCTGTCCACGCAATTCCGGAACCGCGATCGATTCCCACAGACTCCCCCTGAGTAACGGGCCAATCGCATAAAGAATTTCAGAAACCTTGTCATCGGCTTCGATCACAGCGAAGTTTTCATTCACTCTGATCCCCATATCAAGTTCGTCCGGCTGGATCAGACCTCGCTTGAGGAGATTCTGATACAGTGGGACATCACAAGTGCTGAAACGCAGTTGAGGGCCGGTGCAGTTGATGACCAGATCGCCTCGGACAGATTTTTCGCTTCCGTTCTCGCACCGGTACTGCACTTCGATTCCTTCCTCCTGAGGGGCCAAACGTTGGATATTCCCGCGCAGTAATTCGAGCTGTCCGTTATCAAGCTGATCGGTTACACGCTCGTGGATGGATTGGGCAATGCGATGGCGAATGACGTTCCAGAGATTGGCATAGTTGTTCAAAAACTCCTTCTTTTCCTCTGTCGTCAGGTTTTGCCAAAGTTTTTGCGTGTGTGGTCTGAGCTTGTCAATCGCGATGGCTGAATTCTGGCTCATCTGCTTCAGTTTTTCGCAATGGGATTCAACCAGCTCAACAAGTTGGGACAAATTCATTTCACTCACATTTTCCGGTATGAAATCGGGATAGTGAATCCCGCGAAAATGTGAGCGGGGAAGCATTCCATTACGGGAAATTGCGATAATCTTGCCACGCCAGCCCATTTCGGTAAGCGTGACAACCGCATCGACCATCGTCAAACCGGTTCCCAGCAGCAGAATGGTTCCACCAGCAGAAGGCAAGCGATCCATCCAGTTTGCCCAAGGGTCTGCACAATATCGTGGATCGTGAGAGACGGGCGAAAGGGAAGGAAAACCGGCAGGAGGTTGATGCCCGGTTGCGAGCAGGACGGACTCCGCTTCGATCTTTTTGCCGCTTTGCAATTTCACCGAAGCCCTGCCCTGATCCAGCTTGACAACATCGGTCGCAACGTCGTCAATGACTCCCAACTTGACTTCCGTTCCGGGCAGAACCGGGTTCAGAAAAATGGAGGCGATCCCGCGAATGTAATCGCCATAAATTCTGCGGGGAACGAACATTTCCAGCAGTTCTTTATCACCGACTGAATCAAATTCACTTCGGGAACGCAGCCATTCAAAAAAATGATCGGGGTGGTCAGGAAATGCAGACATGTTCCGGGCAGCCACGTTCAGCAGATGTTCCGGACGGGTCGTGGAATAGGCAACGCCACGACCGAAGGGACGCTTTGAATTGATGATCTTTATCTCCAACGGAGCCACACTGAACCGGGCCAGATTGACCGCGGTCATCGTCCCGCTGAACCCGCCTCCTATAATGGCAATTGTTCTCATGAGTGTCATCTTTCTATCAGGTTTCTATCTGAGGAAAACAGAATCGTTCCCAAGCCTCTTTTTCTGTTGACCTGTTTATTCTGGTGTGAAGGAAACTGCTTGAAGATCGCCGGAAACATCAGGGCGAACCGGGCCGGAACCGTTCAAAATGAGATTCGATGCCGCCAGGATCAACACAACTGTGATGATTTTCCGAAACAGTTGGGGCTTGATAAAACGACTGACCGCGGTGCCGACCAATACACCACCGATGGCAAATGGAACGGCCCACAAGGCATGAAACAGATCGTCCCTGATCAGGAATCCTGCTGCGAAAAGACCGATGATTTTGAGCGAAGCGATCAACAACAGACAGCTGCTGACAAAAGACTTGAACGTGGAGGGATTCCAGCCCCGTCTGAGGGCATACGTCGCAACGGGTGGGCCGCCAATACTGACTGCTCCTGCCAGAAAACCGCTTATTCCACCAGCCAGATAGGAGAGCCAATGCGGTGGCGATGTCACTGCCTGATCCCCTTTTTTGAAATGATCCCAAAGCACGAAAAAGAGAATCGCCAGTCCGGTCACCTGACTGAGTTGTCGTTGTGGGAGAGAGGCAAAAAGCAGCAAGCCGATCGGCAGCCAAAAAAATGCTCCCAGGAAAGTTCGTTTGACTTCAGACCATTCAACAGACCGTTTATAGGAACAGGCTGTCATGAACAGAACGGGCAAGCCGCTCAGGGATACAACGATATGCGAGGAATGCGTTTCCAGGATCATCGGCATCATCGCCAATGAGGTGATGGCGTAACCAAAACCGAGGGAACTTTGCACAAATCCGGATATCATCACAACAATCGCAATCAGCAGCAATCCCCAAACCGGCTCGCCTAACAGATTCAAGGTACTCATTCGGGCAACTCTTTTCCTTTGGTTTCGGGCAGAAACAGCATCACAATAATCCCCAAGGCGAACAGCCAGGAAAGCATCGTAATTCCCCAGGCAAGGTCAGCCGTTTTCAGTCCTCCCGAATACAACAGCACCGGAACGGCAACCAGTCTTCCTCCGTTAAAACAAAAACTGGTTCCGGTCGCCCGCAGGTGTGTCGGAAACAACTCGGGGAAATAGACGGCATATCCCGCGTGGATTCCCAGCGTGAAGAACCCATACAAGGGAAGAATGCAAAGTAACTGGGCATAAGTTTGCGGTACGTAGCAGGTGATCGGAACAATGATCATCGAAAGAATGTGAAAAGCGATGAATGTTGTTTTTCGTCCCAAACGCGAACAGAGAGGCCCGAACGCAACCAGGCCAATTCCCCCACCCAATGCCTGAATCAGACCGTAAGCGAACTTGGCGGAACTGGCAGCCTGTTCGCTGGAAACGCCCTGCCCGATCAGGCGTTCTCTGACCAGATCCTGACTCGCGACCGTGACCGACCAGAAAGTTCCCAGCCCGACCGCTGCAAGCAGCACCCCTCCAATCGCCCGGCCTACCCAGCGTTTGTTGAGCAGCAAATCCTGGAAACTCCCCATTTTGTCGGCTGAATCACCTTCTTTCTGTTTTTTCCACTGATCGGTTTCTTTCACGCTTGAGCGAACCCAGAGAATCAGCAGAGCAGGCAACACGCCAATCAAATACGCATAGCGCCAATTCGTCCCGACGATAATCGCAGCGGTGGCTGCAATCCAGGTTCCGGGAACACTGGTCGCATGAAATATACTGGAAGCGTGGGCACGGGCTTTTTTCGGGAAGACTTCAGAAACCAGGCTCGCCGCAACGGCCCATTCACCCCCAACTCCCATCGCGACGAAAAAACGCAAGGCAGCCACATGCCAAAGTTCGGTTGCAAAAAAAGTGAGACCTGAAAAGATCGAATACATCAAAATAGTCACAACCATGACCGCCCGCCGTCCGAATCGATCCGCCAGCGAACCGAACAGTAAGCCTCCCGCCGTCCCACCGAGCAAGAATATCCCCAAAAACATGTCGCCATACTTCTTGACCCCGACTTCATCTCCATCGAGAAGATCAAAAAGCATATCGTGACGAGTCAGGTTGAAAATCTGCCCTTCATAAACATCAAACACCCACCCGGCTGATGCAATCAGAAGAACCAGCCATTGATAGCGGGTCACTCCCTTCCACCAGGGGCCGCTTTCCGCTTCTGTTGTCGCCTCTGTTGCACTCATCACTGGGTTCCTTCTCTGTTCGATTCATTCTGAATGACATGAATTCAGGTCAACCGCCCTTTTTACCGAGCGAACAATCTTCGCCCCCTTCAGACCAATCAGACTAACACAGCCAGTCTGTATTCAACAGGCACGAAGCGACCGGAACGATCTGTTTCAATTCGATTTCAATGTATTTCCTTTGGGCTTCCAGGTATGAACGGCGATTGCAGCCGCTCCCAATGCTCCGACCAATTCCCCCAACTTCGAATAGGTGACCTCAGGCGGTTTCGCGTGCATTGCAGGCAGAGAATGATTCAAAGAGTCGCGAAGTGGGGTAAGAAACGCATCACCAGTGCCTGTAATGGGGCCGGCAATAATGATTTTTTCCGGATCAAGCATCAACGTCATCTGGGCAACAACCTGCCCGATCAACTTCCCCGCTCTGGACAGTTCCGCACAACAGAATTCATCCTGTTTCGAAACCGCTTCGATCATTTTTTCAACGGTCACCCGGCCACGATACAGCGAAAGACCAGTCGTTTTTCCTGCCCTGACTCCTTCGGTCAGCCTCTGGAGGATCGAAGTCAGCGAGGCGACCTGTTCCAGTGGAATCACTTTTCCATCGTTCGATAATCCACACGGCCAGCCACCGACCTCCCCCGCTAAATGATGCAACCCGCGATAAAGTTCGCCATTCAGGATCAGTCCAGAGCCGATTCCGCTGCGAACCCCCAAACAGATATAATTTTCTACCTCTTTCCCCTGCCCGAACCAACGCTCCGCCATCGCCATGGCTCGGATGTTGTTTTCGATTTGTACAGGAACCAGATAGCGATCTTCCAAACGTTTGACGAGAGGAATGTTTCGCCATCCTCGAATAAACTGATAATGAATCGCGATGCCGTTATTGATATCGACAGTTCCGGGGACACCAATGCCAATCCCCAACAGTTCACGGGATTGATCGCGAACATCATCAATGACCGTTTCGATCAATTTCAGAACATCCGAAGCCGACTCGTTCGAGCGCACAGAGACCGTACGATCGCGCAGAACCCGTTGGGCAAAATCAACGCTCACCCCATGTACCTGCCGGGAATCGAGATCGATCCCGATAAACTGACCCGCTTCGGGATTCAATTCGACGAGAGTCGCTGGACGCCCTGAACCTGACTCCTGTCGGTGCCCTTGCCGGAGAAAACCCAATTCCACCAGGCGGTCAACATGGATCCCGACCGT
>JALWSL010000271.1 GCA_027080405.1 Planctomycetaceae bacterium | reverse complement strand
GTTTACGGGTATCGACCAGCTTTGCCGATTCCTTTCCCGGCTCGATTACCGGAAAGGGAACCGTAATGCGGGCAATGGCAATTTGGCTTGAATACCAGGCGACGATTGCGCCCTCTCCCGAACCGATGACTGTTACCTTTCCGGTGTCATCAACTGTGCAGACCGATTCGTTTGTGGAAAGCCACTTGACATGTTTTGTCGCATCGAGCAGGCGGGAATCGGAAAAATGGGCCTGCACGATCATTTGCTGGGTCTGGTTTTTCTGTTGAATTGAGCGCTCCGGGAAGATACTGATCGAATCAACGTCCGGATCATCTGCTTGAGGTTCGTTTGCACCAGTGGAAATCCAGCGGGCGATCAGTTGATACTCGGGTGAATCTGTTTTAAAACGAATTCCCCCCTTGTGAGGCATCCCCCCGGATGGTTTGGCAAGAAGGAGGCTGCGACCGGGATCAGCAAATTCGATTCGTCTACCCCGATCCTGTTTGACGATGTTGAAGTAGTCAGCATTGGGACCGCCCCCGCGCAGCGACAACCGAAATCCTCCCTTTCCTGCAAGCGCACCGTGGCAAGCTCCGGAACTGCAATCTTTTTTACTCAAAATCGGCAGAACGTCGTGGCGAAAAGAAACCGGGGCCTGCTTTCCCATGTTAACTACTTTTACGGGAATCGAGGCTGATACCTTGCCAGCGTGGACGACAACTCTTGTTTCGCCATTCGATTTTGGCAGGAGCAGGCCACTGTCGGCAACTTCCACAATGTTCGGGTTTTCCGATTTCCACTGCAGGCCCTGTGTGATCTGCGAACCGGTTTCGGTCCCCTTATCGTGTGAGACAACTTTCTGAACCAGAAGCCGTTGAGAAGCTGCGGAGCCGTCCAGGATTGACGATTGGGGCAAGAGAATAATTTCTGCCTCCAAAACGGAATCCGAAAACGAAAAGGCCAGCAAAAAAATGAGAAGGCACCTGATCTGTTTCATCGTGAGAACCAACCTCCAGAGAGAACGCATGATTCAGCCCAGAACCACTTACCGTAATCCTGCTCAAACATAACCCCCTGCTCAAACATAACCAACATAACCAGGGCATTTCATTTAGTTGCGGCTGAGGCAAAATTGAAATCTGTTGCACGGTCCAGGTTTACCAGCAGGAGACAACAGTGCCGGGGAGCCTCAGATTTCTTCGCCATACATAAAACCCAGCGCGACTGGTTTATTCTGATAGCCGTAACCAAACTGATATTTTTCTAAAATTTGCGAGCCGTTCGCAAACTTTTACCGTCAGTAACATATATAAGCAAAGCCTCGTCATATTTCAATGACCTGCTTCCTTCAACGGCTTGGTGCGTCTCTTTTCATTTCCATGAACTTTTACCGTATCTGTTGGTAATTAAAGTTTTTCGCTGGAGTTGAAGCAGTGGAAGCAGGGGAGTTGACGCAGGCTGGCAAAAATTGAACGGCACCGCGTTGGGAGTGATCAGGAAATTTCGGAAGGAGCTTCTGAAGGAATTGTTGTGGAATCGATAAACAGCCGCTGCCAACATTCAAGCACCAGCAATGCCCAGAGACGATAACTATGATCGGCCCGGAAACTGGTGTGTTCCTCGACGAGTTTGTGCACGGCATCAGGTGAAAAAAGCCCTCGTGCAAGCGCCCGATCACTCAGCAGGATATCGTGGAGCATCGGTTTGAGTTCGTGGCGGAACCAGTGATCGACGGGAACGCCAAATCCCATTTTGGGTCGCTTGAGGATCGAATCAGGAATCAATTCGGGAAATGCATCACGAAGAATACGCTTGCCTGTTTTTCCTTTCAGTTTGTAATCCAGAGGGATTCGGGAAGTGAATTCAGTAATTTTATGATCAAGGAAAGGGCTTCGGCATTCCAGTCCAACGGACATACTGGCGATATCGACCTTGTTGAGAATATCGCAGGGCAGATAGGTGAGCAGGTCCACCGCTGTTGTCTGCGTAACGATATCTCGACCGGGAATTTGAAGATAAACATCGGGCAACCATTGATCTGCCTGAAATTGATGGAGTGAATTTCGGAACTCCGACGTGTAAAGTTGCTCCCGTTGCATTTTCTGAAAGATGGCGATCCATTGGAGATAGCGACTGCGTGGTTCGAGCGAGGCAGATCCCAGAAATCGTTTTACTTTTCGCAACAGGGTTTTCTGGTTCACCGATGCGGGCAATTTTTGCCAGACAGGTGAGGTGATGCAGCGTTTCACGAAACCGGGCAGGGAATCGAGTTTCTTTCCCAATCGGACGGCACGGTAACGATCGTAGCCTGCAAAAAGTTCATCGCCCCCGTCTCCTGTAATGGCTACCTTGACAAACCGGCTGGTGACTTCGCACAACGCCATAGTGGGAATGGTGGAGCTATCTGCAAACGGTTCATCGTAATGCCAGATCAGTTTCGGGAGCGATTTCAACGCCGAAGGGGAAACAGGATGCTCGTGGTGATTGGTCCCCAGTTTTCGAGCGGCTTCGCGGGCATAGGAGGTTTCGTCATATTTGGCGATATCGAAACCAATCGAAAATGTTTCGACAGGGCGAGACATTTCACGCTGCATCAATCCGGTAATAATTGTCGAATCGATTCCGCCGGAAAGAAACGCACCGAGGGGAACATCGCTGCGCAAACGCAAGCGGACGGCTTCACTCAATAAATCGCGAAGTGTCTGTACCGCTTGCGCATAGGAAGGCGGTGCCATGCTGCTGCTCTGTTCCTTTTGCTGTTGTGAAAAAGGAGGCGACCAGTACCGCTGCAGACGAAAAGTTCCATTTTCCCAGATTGCAAAATGGGCGGGAGGTAATTTATTGAAACCCTCCAATATGGACCAGGGGTGAGGAACGTATTGATAGGTCAGAAACAGGTCGATCGCCTCCGGATTCATCTTTCGTGGCAGGTCACGAATCTGGAGCAAAGACTTCAGCTCACTGGCAAACAGAATGCGGTCTGACTCTTTCCGGTAGACGAGGGGCTTTTGCCCGAGACGGTCTCTGGCCAGCAGGAGTCGGTTTTGGTTTCGATCCCAGATTGCAAAGGCGAACATGCCTCGCAGATCGGGCAGACATTTTTCCTGCTTTTGTTCGTAAAGACGTAAAATAACTTCGGTGTCCGAACAGGTACGGAACTCGACTCCCGAAGCGATCAGGGTTTCCCGCAGTTCCCTGTAGTTGTAGATTTCGCCATTGAAGACAAGCTGAACCGAGCCGTCTTTATTCGACATCGGTTGTTGTCCCTGCTGTAAATCGATAATGGATAAACGCCGATGTCCCAGGGCAATACCGATCGAATCCTCCTGATGCCAGTAGCTTCCCTGTGCGTCCGGTCCCCGGTGTGCCAGAGCATCGACCATGCGTTGCAGCTCATCGCGCGAAACGGCGACTTCAGCCGAACTCCATAATGCCCCGGTAATTCCACACATGACAGGCTTTGACTGCCTTCCTGAAAACGAATTGAAATATGGCCGCGAAGCCTTATTCCCGGTTACTGCTCTCGGAATAAACCTCTGTCGGGATAAACCGGCGATTGGGGATGAACTTGCCCTCCGAGATGTCGGGGTACACCACGCATGCTATTTGAGAATTGCTTGATAGACCTGCTCATGTTTTTCAACCATTAATTCGATCGATCTGTTCTTTCGGATGAAATCCTGTGCCTGTTGCCCCAATTTTATTCGCAGTTCGGAATCATCCGTCAGTTTACGAATTTGCTTTGCAAACCTGGCGCTATCTCCCAGCGGGGCGGTCAGTCCTGTTACGCCTTCGGTCACCAGTTCCAGATTGGCCGGGATTTGCGAAACGACAACGGGCAAACCATGCGCCATCGCTTCCATCAAACTGTTGGACTCTCCTTCGAATTCACTAGCAAGCCAAAAGGCATCGCATTGTCTGTAAAAAAAGTCGATATCGTCTTGATGTCCGATAAATCGGAGATGATGATCGACTTCATATTTTTTGGCCAGTTCCCGCAGATTTCCTGATTCTGGCCCTTCTCCTGCAAAAACAGCAACAATTCGCGGATCGGCGATGTTAAGAAGATGAGCCGCCCAGAGCAACGTTTTCAACTGTTTTTGTGGTGCCAGACGACCGGCAAAGCCGACGATAAAAGCATTTTCGGGAAGATTCCATTTATCAAGCCAGGCCTTGTGCTCTTTTCGTTTTTCAGTTTCCGAAAAAGTTGGGGGCAACGATATGCCATTGTTGATCACATGAATCAATTGTGCAGGAACGCCAAGGTTGGTGTAGAATTCGGCGACACTGTTCGAATTGGCGACCAGCGCATCGGTTCGTGGGATCATTTTTCGATCCAGCCAGAGTTGCCAGGCGGATTTCCAGGAATCGACGCAGCGTTCTGAAACGACGGTTTTCCACTTTGTATGGGAATTTTTCAGTAGTCTGACGTGGGAATTTGCCGAGAAAAGCCAGGAGTGGACAATATCCGGCTGAAATTCCTTCAAACACGCAGATAGTCGTTTGTGGGCGAATGGATCGAATCTCAGCCGTTTGTCAAGAATCTTGATAGGGATTTCAGACTGGCGGAGGGCTTTTTCGTAAGGACCACCCCGATTCAAGGCAATTACCAGAGGTTCGTATTCGCTGGTGGGAAGGCCACAAGCCAGTAGTGAAAGCTGTTTTTCGGCTCCAGATTGATCAAGCGTCGGAATAACAAACGCGATTCGAATACGGGAATGGCTCAACAGATTCTATCTTTATGAGTATTGATGAGTATTGAACGTGACAAGAACGAACAGTAGTACCGACCGGTAATATTCGACAATGATAGATCAAAACCAAATCTTCTGAAAACAGCAAGAAGGCCCATTTTTCTCAAAAACTGACATTGACGCAATTCTTCTGGTTTATCAACATAGGCGGCGTAAATGAGTCGGTTTTCGGGCCGTGGACAATTTCGCCGTGGACAATTTCACGGCGGTCAATTCCCGGATGAAGCGGATGATCAATGACGATCATTTTTTTAGGGCGTTTGCCTGCTACCTGATTGACAGGTTGCAGTGGCGTCGTGTTGCTCGCCATGATTTGGATGGCGGTAAAATAGAATTCTAAGGAAGGAATAGACGTGCTAAGCCAATTGACACTCCCCCCCTCAGGTTTGCTGGTTGCAATATGTGGCTGTCTGGGGATATGCGTAGTTCCCTCGATTTCCGCTCAGGAGATCTCGGCCCAGACTGTGAGTCTTTCCCAGGAACAGACGCAGTCGCTTGATCAGGCGATGGCGGCCTATCAGTCAGGCGAGTACGATCGCGCGATCACTCTGGCTGATGCAGTTCTGAAAACCAATCCAAAGCAGGGGAGAGCGTTGCATATTCGTGCCAGTTCCCGTGTGGAACTGGGGATTCAGACGGGAAATGCAGCCATGGTTCGTGACGGCGTTGCCGATGCGCGTGAATCGATCGGAGCGACCCAATCGAAACAGCCCGGATATTACCTGCCGTATCTGTTCGGGATGACCAATCTTTCAATGATCGAAGATCAGCCAAAGCATGCTCAGGACAGTATCAAAGTGGCAACGCAAATCCTTGAGCGTTTGAAAATGTCCGATGAAGATCGTGCGAACATTCTTTATCAAAGAGGGCTGGCGAATTTGCAGATCAGTGATACGATCGATCAGGGCGTCAGTGACTTCAAGGCGGCTTTAAATCTGGATCCAAAGCATATTCCTTCGCTCACGGCGATGGCGGATACCTATGCAATGGCTGGGAAGAAAGATGAAGCGCTGGCTGCTTTCAACAAGTTTGTCGAGGTGTTCCCTGAAATGCCCGTCGCCTACAACAATCGAGGGATGTTCTACAAGCAGCTGGATCGAAAAGAAGAAGCATTGTCCGATTTCGCAAAAGCGATCCAGTTGGAACCGAAATTCTTTGTCGCCCATATCAATCATGGCTACATGTTGATGGAGTTGGGCAAGCCGGCCGAAGCGGAAAAGGATTTTACAACGGCATTGTCTCTGCAGCCGGAGAATCCGTCTGTTCTTTCCCTGCGGGCCAACGCGAAGTTGCGTCAGGGGAAATCGGACTCCGCGATTGCTGATTACAAGAAGGCGATCGAGATATTCCCCAAAAATCCGATGACGCACGCGGATTTGGGATTTGCCTATTTCTACATAAAAAAATATGCGGAAGCATTTGCCGAGTTTGATCAGGCGATCAACATTAATAGTAAAATGCGTTTCCTCGATCCCTGGACTTACGCTGCGATGATTCTCTCTGGACAGGGGCAGGAAGCGAACAGTCGCTTCGCCGGAACAGTTGCCAAACCGGTCGATCAGCGTGACTGGATCGATCTGGTCACCCTGTACCTGATGGGGAAAATCGACGACAAGACATTGCTGAGCAAAGTAAACCCGGATGACGAAAAAGCAGCCATCGCCCAGAAGTGCGAGGCCTACTACTTTATCGGATTGCGAACTTCTGCGGGGGGAGACACTGAGACGGCCAGGTCATACTTCGAAAAATGTCTGGAAACAAAAGCGTCGTACCTTTCCGCCTATCGTGCTGCTCAATTCGAGCTTCAGCAATTCCAGAGATAGGCAGGCAAGCAATCTGATTGAATGCCTTATAACATTTCCAAAGCCACACGCTGAATTGCGTGTGGCTTTTTTCGATTGTCATCTGGATTCAACTATCTCCAGCCGGTTCATAGTGATTCAAGAAATTTCATGAAGTGGGCCAGATTTTCCTGGTATCCTCCGGGGTTGCGGTCTTTTCGAAGCGTCGAGGCTCCGTGGACACCAACCTTGGGACGGTGCCGGGTGAGGTGCTGGATATTCGCATGATTTACG
>JALWSL010000270.1:5285-6820 GCA_027080405.1 Planctomycetaceae bacterium | reverse complement strand
TCAGTGTCCCGATCGTGGGTGGAGATCGCATCTATCTTTTCCACCGCCAGGGTGACGAAGAAATGGTTGATTGCCGAGACCTGCAGACTGGGCGGCTGATCTGGCGGTTCGGTTCTCCGACCCGGTTCAGTTCCCCAGCTTCCTTCACGAATGGGCCCTGCTCCACTCCTGCGATCAACGAACATTCCATCTATGCGTTGGGGACAGAGGCGAAACTGTATTGCCTTTCGCGAAAGACGGGGGAAGTCGAACAGATGCGCGATCTGCAACTCGATTACGCTCCGAAGTCGAACGGGATTCCACCTGCGGGAAGTTTGCTGCTTCAACAGGATGCCATTATTGTCAACATCGGCGGAACAAAAAATGAAAGCACCCTTATTGCGATCCAATGCAAAACAGGGGCGACAGTTTGGCATCAGTTGGATGATGAAGGCTGCTTCTCGACACCCCGCTATGCCCGGTTTCATACCCGGTCGTTCATTTTGGCGACGACAAAGAACCACTTCTGGGGTCTTGACCTCCAAACCGGTGAGCCACACTGGAAATATGAATTCACCACTCGCGATGCTCCTGATTCCCTTTATGCTGCCTTTCCGGCTGTTGCTGGAAACAGAATTGTTCTGGCAGCCGGCAAAGATGTTGATTTGGTCTGTCTGGAGGTGCAGGAAAAAGGGACGCCGAAGGAAATCTGGAAGATGAGCGGTAAACAGACACGTTATCAATCCAATATGCTCGTTCTGGATGACTCCCTGATCCTGGCTCAGGAAAACGGTTCCGGCCAGACTGAATTGATTAATGTTTCTCTGAAAGATGGGAAAACCTACTGGAACAAACCGTTGAATCTTTCACGTCCAACTCTTGTGCTGCTTCACAATGAATTGATTCTGCTGGGCCGGAAAGGGAACCTGGCGATCTGGGAGTTGTCCCCTCGCGAATCGAGGCCCGTTTATCAAACGGAATCACCGCTGCTGGAAGAACCTTGCCGCACCGTCCCCATCGTTGCGCAGGGCAGGTTGATACTGAGGAACGAACGAAAACTGCTGGCGATTCAGATTGGCGACTAACCATCGCGTCCGGCACAGGCTTGCCGCGATCCTGCTGAACTCCTTTTTCGCACTGCCCTTTTCCGCACTGTCCTTTCCGGACTGACCGATTCAGCATTCCTATTCACCGCCCAGGATAGCCAGAATGACTGCAGCGGTAAGCAGGACAGCTCCCCCGAGGCGCAGGAGCATCCAACGGTAGGGAACTGACGCCTCATTTCCTCCCCACTGTCTGGCAGCGAGCCAGGCCAGGACGACGCTCCAGATTCCACGGGTGGCATACATCACATTGACACGGGTTGCATCACCAAAGACGGAGAGCGTAAAAACGATGAACATCGCCTGAAATGCGATCAAAAACGCACCGAAGAAAAGGGGGAAGCGAACATCCCGATTGAAAATTTTCTCGAATTGAACAAAAGGGATCAGCAGGATCGAATACACCCCGACCATCCAGTAAACGAGCGGGAGAAATCGACCGGGTCCCCAGGC
>JALWSL010000270.1:1530-5275 GCA_027080405.1 Planctomycetaceae bacterium | reverse complement strand
GGGGCCCATTTTTGCACAAGGAGATCGAAAGTCGCAAAAGAAAGAGCCGCCAGGATTGCCAGGACGATCGTCATCAAAACGTGCCTGGGATGGCCGGAGCCGGTCCATTGAATCATCGCGATACCAACCACTGCAATCGCCGCCGCACTCCAGACCAAAATGGAAAGAGACTGACCGCCGAAAAATGTGACCAGAACCGCCACGATAAGAACCTTGACGCCAAAAACAGGCGTTGCGATGGAAACATCACCACGCTCAATCGCGTTAAATGTAAAGACCACTCCCAGAAGATAGAGCGTCGCAATCACAAATGGTTGCCAAAGCATTGTCCACGGTTGGCCCGGCCCATCGAGCAACCACAACAGGGAAAAGATCACAGCCGCGTTGAGGTTCGAAAGAAAAGTGACCGTCCACGGATTGATCTGTCTGTCACTGACCTGTTTGATACACAGGAGTCCGCAGACAAACAGGGCCGCAGCGATCATTGGCAGAAGCAGATGAAGATCAGACACGGAAGACTTTCAACAAGGGCGTACTTTCAGGCCTCAAGGTAACGGCTATATGATGGAACGCCGGATGACTTCAGACACATTCTGCAAAAACAGGCCACGGGCAGGAAGGAAGTTGCGGCCGGCTTGGCTCGATGTTCCGGGAATTGTACTGATTTGATCGTTTCTATCCCAATGAGTCGCCGATATTTTCAAACGCCGCAATCACGCTGTCGATCTCGGCTTCGGTTGTCGAATGTCCGAGACTCAACCGAACCGTGCCACCAACTGGTATCGTTCCAAGCCAGTGGTGCGTTTTCGGGGCACAATGAAAGCCGGTTCGTGTTTCAATATGAAAATGTTCGTCCAGAATCGTCCCGATTACTCGCGGGTCGTGTTGCCCGACCGACAGACTGACCACGCCCATTCTTTTTTCCAACGGTGCAGACCGGGCATATATTTTCACGCCGGGAATTTGCTCCACTGCTTCGAGAAGTCGCCTTGTCAACTCCGCCTGCCGGGCGGACTCCTGCTCGACAAATTCCGGTGTCACTATCTCCAACGCCGCTGACAGCCCCAGTAAACCGGGAACATTCAAGCTGCCCGATTCGAACTTCTCCGGGAGTTCGTCGGGCTGCCTGGGGGATTCGCTTTTGGTTCCGGTTCCACCAAACTGGAGAGGTTGCAATTCTTTTTCCACTCCACTGCGTACAAAAAGAAAACCGGTTCCCAATGGTGCCAGCAATCCTTTATGAGCAGGTGCGGCCAGCAGGTCGCAACCAATCTGTTTCACATCGACGGGCAAATGACCGACCGCCTGGGAGGCATCAATCAAACTGAATGCTCCCTGCTGCCGGGCCACTTCGCATATTTCCCGCACCGGCTGGATTGTTCCCAACACGTTGGAAACATGCACCACCGCAACCAGTTTTGTTTCGGGCTTCATGGCGTTTTGAATCGCCTCCGGCTCGAGCAGACCCGCATCGTTCGGTTGCACATGGGAAACATCAATCAATCCACGTTCAGCCAATGATGACAATGGTCGCAGCACCGAATTATGCTCCAGAACGGATGTCACGACATGATCGCCCGGCCGCAGGATTCCCTGAATCGCGAGGTTCAGCGCTTCGGTTCCACTATGCGTAAACACGATCCGCTCAGGCGAGTCGGCCCCCAACAGGTGAGCCAGCGATGTTCGGGCGACAGAAATTTCCCGCCCTACTTTCTCGGCGCGTTCATAACTGCCCCGTCCAGCCGAGAGACCTTCTTCACGGAAGTACCGACAAATCCGTTCCGTCACCTGAAGCGGTTTCGGGGCGCTGGTCGCCGCATGATCGAAATAGATGTGCGATATCATTCTGCAGACTTCATTGGGCATGCGAATATTTCAACAACGCACCAAACCGCTCGTACGCTTCCTGCCAGGCTGCCTGATCGGTCGGTTCAAATCGATTTGAATCGGTCGAATTGCGCACTACATTACGGATTTCTTCCAGCGTGTCGATGCTTCCTGCAGTCCGTGCCTGAATGAGCACATTCCCCATCACCGTCGCTTCAACCGGGCCGGTAATAACAGGGACGCCACACGCATTGGCGGTAAACTGATTCAACAGATCGCTGTTGGAACCACCTCCTACAATATGGATCACTTCAACTTTTTCGTTCGTCAGCCGCTGAATTCCTTCAAGTACGTTTCGGTATTTCAATGCCAGCGACTCCAGCGCACACCGCACCAGTTGCCCTTCATTTTCAGGAACGGGCTGATAGGTTCTCGAACACCAGGACTGAATTTCCCCGGCCATGTCTTCGGGGTGCAAAAACGGATGATCGTTCGGGTCGATCAACGAACGGAATGGCTGGGCGTTTCTCGCCAGATCAGTCAGTTCCGAATAATCAAACAAGTTCCCCTGCTTTTCAAACGAGCGTTTACAGCCTTGCACCAGCCACAGCCCCATTACATTTTTCAACAGCCGATAGGTTCCATCGACACCCCCTTCGTTGGTGACATTCATTTTGAGAGCTTCATCGGTGATAATCGCCTGCTGTACTTCTACACCAATCAACGACCATGTACCGGAGCTGATGTAGGCCCAATTCGCCTTTCCGGTATTCTCTGTCGGCACTGCAGCCACAGCCGCAGCGGTATCGTGTGTGGGGGGAGCCACGACCGCGATTTTCTTCAAGCCGGTCTGTTTGACAATATGTTCCCGAAGCGTCCCCAAAGTCGTTCCCGGGGTTACCACTTCGGGA
This sequence comes from Planctomycetaceae bacterium, assembly GCA_027080405.1. Classification (GTDB taxonomy): domain Bacteria; phylum Planctomycetota; class Planctomycetia; order Planctomycetales; family Planctomycetaceae; genus Rubinisphaera. The sequence continues at coordinate 2,537 of JALWSL010000270.1, read as the reverse complement.
AAAAGATCTGTGGGAAGTTCGAATCGGCGAAGCATTTTGAACGCCCAGTCGTTTTCAGTCGGGTGAAAACATTGAGTGGTTGTCGCGTTGGTAAATTCGACAACACGCGAGCCACATAAAAGCCAATGAAAAAAGTCGGGCATCATCAACAGGCGATCTGCCAGTTCCAGCACCAACGGGTGATCGCGTTGCATCGCAAGAAGCTGGTAGAGCGTGTTGATCTCCATGAACTGCAAACCGGAATTGGCAAAGATTTCTTCCCGCGGAACCCGCAGACAGGCCGCATCGACCATCCCTTCGTTTCGTGAATCGCGGTAGTTGTAGGGGATGCCCAACAGTTCATCTTTTTTCGACATCAGAACATAATCAACACCCCAGGTATCAACACCAACCGAAACAATGGAATCGCCGTACCTGGCGGCGGATTTTTCCAAACCGATCAGAATTTCCTTCCATAACCCGATTACATTCCAGCGAAGCGTGCCTGCGACATTGATCGGGCCATTGGCAAAACGGTGTATTTCATCCAAAACAATTTTTTTGCCATCAAACAGGCCCGCCATGACCCGCCCGCTTTCCGCACCGATATCAATCCCAAGAAAAACCTGTTCACTCATTATTTTTTTCACTCCGCTCTCTGGTCAATAATGCCGCCTTATGCCTCTGAGGTTTCCAGGACCAATCCACTGAACTTTCCTCACAGAATACTGAAACAGAATACTGAAATCGGAAGCATCGTTGTAGTATCACCACTTCGAAAAAAGAAGCATGCGCGTAGAATCATGCCTGTAAACAGTTGCCGGGTCCATCACAATGGTATTTCCCAACAGGTGTGGAAACCGCCAGAACCAGCAGAGGTTTGGGGCTTTTGTGCGTTCTCCTTTTTGTCGGTTCTGCCTCTTTTTGACAAAACCCGACAAATCCCGAACCGGCGAACCGGTTGGTTTGATTGAATCGCCCGGAACAGAACCCGGGAATAGCGCAAGATGCCAAAACCGCCGGCCTTT
>JALWSL010000270.1:0-1520 GCA_027080405.1 Planctomycetaceae bacterium | reverse complement strand
GCAAAATTTTCCACGACGGCGGTTCGCTTCCCCAATCGGGAAATAACCTGAAAAACAAGGCGAATCGCGCTTTATCGGCAATAGGTTCCTGTTCTCTGAATGTAATTCTTTCAAGCTGTTCCAGATTAAACGAACCCCCTTGACGGTCACAGGAAAATTGCATTACAACCCCGACCATCTTGGTGAGAGCAAACAGGTCAGGACGGCTTGTCGGTCTCTCATCGGGACCTTTCAAGACCCTTTCCAAAACCGCTTCTCCCTTGAAGCAAAACCTGAGAGTCGGACATTTCGATTTGATGTATTCCCTGATGAAATCGTTGTCTGCTCAATGAACTGTACTGTGTCAAATTTTTCAAACTTGCCCACGATGCGGTGCAGTCAAATTTTCGACCCTACACAAATCAAGACACTATTCAATTTCAGGACTTTGCCCATGTCGTTCACACGATTTCGTCCCTTGGCGGCTACTCTTGTATTGGCGGTTCTTCCGTCGACTGCACAGATGGCCCAAGCACAACTGTTTGGCAGAAATCCTTGCAATGTCTGTGCCCCCGCACCAGTCCAGCAGGTTGCCGCTTTCAATCCCTGTGCGGTTTGCAACCAGCAGCAGGTCGTTTACCGATCGGTTCCGGTCACCCAGTACAAGCAGGTCACACAGACCGTTCGGAAACCGGTTATCGAAACAGCCTATGAAGAACGGCCGGTCACACAGTACCGAACCGTTTACGAAACGAAAACAGCTCAAATCCCAACCGTCACCTATCAGAATGTCACCGAGTACCGGACGGTCTCACGTGACATGGGACGCTGGGTCAGCTATCAGCAACCGATCCCCAAAGTTTCTGCCTGTCAATACGATAGCAGACCGGGGTTACTGGGTGCACTGAATCGCACAAGACACACCATTCGAACAGCGTTTACACCAAACAGTATTACCCGCAGGCAGTATTGCCCCAACATTGTCACGGCTCAGGTTCCTTACACCAGACAGGTCGCGGTACGCGGTACACAAACGGTGAACTACCAGGTCGCCCGACTTGAACCGTACACAACCACTCAGCGCGTTGCCGTGCGAAGAATTCGGTATGAAGACCAGAAGGTTGTCGCGATGGTTCCAACAACCGAATATCGAACAGTACCAATCGGTACACAGACAGCTTTCGGTTTCATCCCGTTCCAGAATGGTGGAGCAACCGTCACCGCCCAGGCACCTGTACCTGATCCAATTTCGACGAAAAGCGCCAAAGCACCAACGGAAGTTCCCAAGCGTACCGCCGAAAAACCGGAAACACGCAAAAAGGAAAAGACCAGCAAAAAGCCCGGCAACTTCAATCCTTTTGGCTTGCGTGAAAACGGAACCCCGGAATCAGAACAGATTCAACCTGCTTCTTACGAGCAGACAGTCAACTTTACCCCTTCCCCGGCTTCCTCAGCCAAACCAACTGTTCCTTCGATGATTCGAACGGGCGGTTGGCATGCTCGGACCATTCTGTCCGAAAACTCCTCCCTTACTTCTGGAT
>JALWSL010000269.1 GCA_027080405.1 Planctomycetaceae bacterium | reverse complement strand
GTTATGATCTCGCAGATCCCAAACCGGGACGCCGATGGTTGTTTGTCCGGCAGGTGTTGTTGTGGGGTCGTTTTCGAAAATGGCGTGTGTATCGCGGGTTTCGGCCAGTGTCAGATGCAGCAACCCTTCGGCAACGACCGAACCCATTACCGTTCCTTGTGGTGTGAAAACAATATCGAAACGAGGCACCTCATAGCAGATCCAGGTGACCGTACCATCTGTCACCGTATTTCCTACAACAGACGGCCAGGCCGGTTCACTTGATCCCGAAACCCCGCCCGCATTTGTCTGAAAGGCACGCAAACCACCGCCGGTAACTCCCACTACCCAGTCTTGTGGTTGATAGGTCTTTCCTGAAATCCAACGGGTGACGTTCCAGTTGCTTGGCACTTTGCTGCTTTTCAGGTCGATAACAATTCCATCAGGAAGCGAAACCGGTTCTTCCCCCGACATCGGCCCCATCACGCCTGAAAGATCAAGTTCATAATCAACAGAATTCGAGCGACCGCCGCCAAATTTTGCATTTGGCAGCCCCCAGCTGATAACGTCGAGCAGCGGCTCGGTCACTTGCATCACACTTTGATTGGCATCCGCCAGGAAATTGGAAGGGGAAACAGTGTACCACTTGCCGGTTTTGGCAGGGATGCGAATTTTTACGCCCGGACGAATCTGGCCTCGGCTGTTCAGGGCACTCCAGGAGATTCCCGTATTTCCCGAGACGTTGACGTACTGGATGCCCTCTACTGTTGTGCCATTGCTGAGATCACCATCCAGATCAACATAACGTAGCGAACCCGTTTCGTAACTTCCGCCAGCCGGATTGGATTGTCCGGTCACGTACATCATCCCCGTTATTTCGGAAGGATTATTTTCATCAAGAATGAAACGCACACCGACCGGCTTCTGGAATTTGAAGGCTCGCGTCTTGGCTCCCTCGAGCATTGCCTGAATCTGTCGGGAGGCGGAACGAACTCGTTCGCTGCCGATGTTCAGGTTGAACGCACCGAGTGTCAGCACCGTCAAAACGACAAAAATCGTAATCGCGACCAACAACTCGACCAGCGTGAAAGCAGTACGTTGTTTGATTGCCTGAGGATTCGATTGGTTCATGATGTTGCCTGTCCAGTCCGGCTTTTCTTTTTTTGCAGACATCGGGAGTTCTCTCCTGCAGAGAAACGGAGAATGTCGTGTCAATAATGGCCCAGTCAACAATTTATGGTTTAATCGTTGAAACTATTTTTCTTCCAATTTCAGGTTTGTCACATTATCAACAAGCGGACTTTCATTCGGGTTGTTGATGGTCGCCTGTGTTGGCCGTGCCAGATGCCCAAACTGACCGATATTAAACGGTTCGAGTAAACCCAGTTCGCCATCCGCGCCCGCCGAGATCACCAAAAAAGTGTGGTACGTGTACGGAGTGTGGAACGTGGACCACAGGCGGTTCGAATCTCCTGTCCCATCGCCATCAGAATCCCCCTCATGGAAGTAGTATTCCGGGGACTGCCCACTTATTTTTGCTTTGTTGATCATCACGCCGTACATTTTGCGAGTCGGGTCGTCCGGGTCGGATTCGCGTGTCGACTGATCCAGTTTCACGCTCGAAACAAGATTCCAGAACGTATCCGTCGAAGCCCCGTCGGCGACATT
>JALWSL010000268.1 GCA_027080405.1 Planctomycetaceae bacterium | reverse complement strand
AATCTATTTCACTCAGGTTTCATTGTAAAGGAATGCGATAAACCGAAGGGCGCATTGACGCCCCATTCACAGCAACCGTTTGTACTTCATCCGAATGATATCTTCAATAGCCTCCCCAAAACTTCGTTGACTACAAACAGGGGATTTTGCACGGGCAGAACACAGACAACAAGAGATGTTGATGCGTGTGGATTCAGTTGCTTTTGGTGGTAATTCCTCTGGAACGCAGTTTCTCCTGAAGTTTTTCCCTGGCAAGCCGCAGACGGCTTTTCGATGTTGCAAGATTCGAATCGAGAATTTCGGCAACTTCTGCCAGTCCCAACCCGACATAAGGATGCAGTACGAAAGTCTGCCGTTGTTCACCGGGAATCTCTTCGAGTAATCGGTCGACCAATTCGGAAAATTCCCGCTGATTGATATCATGTTCGGGAGGAAGGAACTCTCCTGCAATTCGGGACAGTCCCGGATCGTTCTCTTCGCTGCGAGCCTGGTAAGCGCGAATCAGTGCGTCATGAGAACGCTTGCGAACATTGTCGATCAATAAATTCCGGGCAATTCGATACATCCATGGCTTGAACCGTCCAACAGGCAGAAAATCCCAGGCCTGATTGTAAATTCGCAACAATGTTTCCTGGGACAGGTCTTCGGCTAATTGCCAATCTCTGGTATTCCGTAGAAAAAAGCCGAACAACGGCTTTTGATGCAGCGCAACGATTTCATCAAAAGCGGAGGTGTCCCCACCCTGCAGGCGAATCATCAATTGATCATTTTCGTCGCACATGAAACCGCCGAGTCTCAAATTCCTGATTGAACTGATTTGAAGCAGAACTTGACCAGATTATCCGAAGCAAGAAACATCAATTTCCGGAACAGAGCAAATGTGAACAGCGAATAAGGTGCTATACTCTACTGACAATCACTTATCTTCTCTGGTACAGAATATCACCTTGCACTACTCTCTCACCACAGGAAGATTGTATATCGCGGGAAGATCGTTGCAGAACCGGCAAACCGATTGGATATCGGACCATGAAACCGGAATCCCGGCCCGTGATCTGAAAACGGTTTGCGGACAGTGTGGCATATTTTCAGTATAATTGCGATTGATTGACGTATTCCTCACGAAACAGGAAACTCGCCTTAATCTTTATCTATCAGTTTGCCAGTCAAGAAATGGCGAGAGACAACCCTCAAAAGGATATGAAATTGCGTAAATTCACCCTGTCCTACGGACACGGAAAAAAATTTGAATGTGAAATTGACTGCAAAAAATCTGTTTGGCAGCATCTGGGGCCGGAGACGGTTTCCCAACCGGAGTTGACGATTCAGTCGGCACTCGATGAACCACTGGAATATCCGGGAGTTGAACGGGCGGTTGTTCCGGGAGACCGTATTGCGATTGTTGTCGATCCTGAAACCCCCTGTTGGCCGGAAATTGTCGCCGCTTTACGCAAACGACTCCTGTCGGCGGGGATAGAAGGTGATGCAATCCGAGTGGTGCTGAATCGGGAGATCAACGAACGGGATTTGCCCGCCAATCTTTCTCCTGCTACCGTGGGAACAATTATCTCCCACTCTGAGGCAATGAAAGGACGTAGTGTCTATCTCGCTTCCACCGCGGAAGGACAGCGAATTTATCTACCCGAAGAAATTGGAGAGGCTGATTTCGTCATCTCGGTGGGGCCTTTCGGTTTTGATGAGAAGTGGGGATATCGTGGAACATGCTCGACAGTCTACCCCAGTTTTGCTTCGAAAGAGGAACAGGAGAAGTTTCACGCGGGAAGTCAACAGGATTTGACTCCGGAAACATCACGTGGCACGCGTCAAACGATTGACGAAGTCGGCTGGTTACTCGGATTGCAATACACAGTTCAGGTCATTCCATCGCGATCTGGAAAGCTGGGGCATGTGATCTGTGGGGCGAATGACGCCGTCTATCGCGAAGCGGTCAACTTGCTTGATCGGCATTGGCGTATTCAGAATCAAAAACGTGTTGAAACGGTGGTGATATCCTTGCCGACTGAGCCAGGGTGCAATCTCTGGTACGCCATAACACGCACCTGCCAAGCCGCCCGCTCTCTTGTTCAGGCCCATGGCCGTGTCATGTTGTTGACGGACCTGAAAGAGTTGCCCCGTGAGTTGATCGACCCCTTAACAATGTGTGACGACCTCAGCGATGCGTTGCGTCTATTGAATAGTCTGGACTCCCCGGAAGCCAAAGCGCTGCACGCGATGGTGTCTCTGGCTCAGGCAAGCAGGCTGTATCTGTTGAGTAATCTGGAGCCGGATTTACTGGAAAATCTGTATTGTATTCCGCTATCCAATCAGGATGAAATGCGAAAGGCAATTCAAGGGGCTGATTCCTGCTGCCTGCTCAATGGAGGCCCCTTCGTTTACGTAGAAAACGACTAGGTCGTGATGGCAAATCTGCGAGGAACTGGCCTGGTGACGACTACATCAGGCCAGGTTCATGAAAACGGGAATGCAGATGGCACAGCGCAATCGCGAGAGCATCTGCAACATCGTGCGGTCGGGGGACTTCGGTTAAACCGAGTTCTGTTTTGATAACCGATTGCATCTGTTCCTTGCTGGCTCGACCGTGTCCGGTCAGTAATTTTTTGATTTCAGTTGGCCGGTAATGCACTACTTGCAGGTCTTTATCACGAGCCACATACAGTAGTGCCCCGCGTAAATGAGCCAGCAGGATTGCACTTTTCGGGTTTTTTCCCAACGAAAAAACCTGTTCAATCACCATCACTTCTGGCGACCACTCATTGATAAGATCGCGCACCTCGCTGGCGATTTCGTGAATACGATCTGCAAGCGGTTGATCCGCCCCGGTTGCAATCACACCTCCCTCATCAAGAATGACCTTTCCATTCTCCGCATGGAGTAAACCGTAGCCGGTTCTGGTCAATCCAGGATCAATTCCCAAAATTCGTTGCACATGTCCTTCCTTGAGCCGCTTTTGTGCCTTACATGGCGCCAATACGGCCAGCTCTTTTCATGGTTTGGCAATCAGCACTACCGCAGTGGCTGAAATCGCTTCGGCTCGACCAATCGGGCCAACTTTTTCACCTGTCTTGGCTTTGATGTTGACCCGTTGTGGGTCGACTTGCAACACCCGCGCGATGTTAGTGCAAATTTTTCCCTTGTAAGACGAAAGTTTAGGTTGTTGGGCAAAAACCGTGCAGTCCAAATTGATGATTTGCCAACTTTCCTGACGAATCCGCTCCAAGGCAGCGGCAAGGAAGAATTCGGAATTGACGTCCCGGTTCACTTCCTCGGTGTCAGGGAACAACTCGCCGATATCTCCCTGTCCGACGGCACCAAGTAGTGCGTCGGTAATCGCGTGAAACAGCACATCTGCATCGCTGTGCCCGATTGGACCAAACGGATGCGGAATTTCAATTCCCCCCAATATGAATTTGCGACCAGGAACAAGGCGATGCGTATCATGACCTTCCCCGATTCTCAGATTGAACTCCACAACGTACCCTTCATCTATTCCCATGAACAGATTTCATGCTATTTTCACGAAATGAATTCTATGTTCTACCGTTGCATCTAACAACCAGTAGAGCGGGAAGGAAGGGGTTTGCACAAAACTGGCCTTCCTCCCCGAAAGATTTGTTTTTTGTGAAGCAAATTACGGACAGAAGGAGGGGGCTGACCGATAATAGTTCGCATGGGAACTATTTAGCGACCAGCTCAATTTTGAACTTAACCGCTCGCTGGGCCAGTCCTATAATACCGGGTGCGACAAACGCCGGTTTTACTGGTTAGTTCAGGTTACAACCGTTACACTGGGTAATTTGTGGTAGAAATGCTTGCAGCACCAGGCATCACGTAAATAAAGAACTCAAACAAGGGGTCTCTGTTCGATGAACGGAATTGATCGATGGAGTAATGCGGCTCTGGTTCTTCTTGCTCTGACAGCAGTTTTATGCTTGGGATCTGGGCGAGTTGCCGCGCAACCAGCCAGTCCGCTTGATGGTTTCGGTTTATCGGGATTGGGCGAAGAAAAATCGGGCGAACCGAAGGTGACAATGCGATTCGTTCCTGAACAAGCTGCCGTAGGGGAGATTGTCGCCGCAGAAATCACGATCCAGCTTGGCAAAGATTCCTACGTTTATTCCCAGAATCCGAATGTCGGAGCGGAAACCAAAATCGACATAAGGGAAACGATTGGCCTTGATCCGGTCGACGCAAAATTCATTCCTTCCAAAAAACCGAAGACGGTCATTGAGCCGTTATTCGATAATGCCAGGCTCGAAAAATTTTATGGCGGTGTCACCTGGAGGCGAGCTTATCGCGTTACCGGCAATGGAGCCCCCAAACTGGAAGGAACACTAAAATACCAGGTTTGTGACGCGAACAGTTGCAACCCGTTTGAAAAACCGATTGCCATTGTCGGCCAACTCGGAAAGCCAAAAGCGAAATCGAAACAGCCAACTTTGAAAATGATTTTGGGCGATAAATCAAAACAGACACCAACTACCTCGCCCGCGAGCAAACCTGATTCAACAACAATGCCTCCCCTGCAAGGCGTTCTGTTGGCCCGCACGAAGATTCCCGCTGATGGTCTGCCTGGTCAAGATGAAAAAGTCCATTTTGATGTTCAACTGCTTGAGACGGGCAGGAATGATACTTCTGAAAAGATAGTCGCGGTTGTCATTACTGCAACATTGGAGAGCGGTTGGCACATTTACGCCCAAACGCAGGATCCGGCCATGTCCGGGCTTCCAACGATCATCAAAGTGGAAAGCAGCCCGGGGTTGATCCCGATTGATCCCGCTTTTCTGCCTACCAAAGCACCGGAAGTTACCCATCCGCTGAAAGATATCACGCACATCATCTTTCATCATACGGCTACCTGGCAACGGCGTTTTCGGGTGAACGCTGATGAATTCACAGGCAATATCAGCGGTTCAATCCGCTACCAGTTATGTGATGCCGGCAGCTGCCTGCCTCCCAAGACGGTTGAATTCACCCTGGGAAATGAGAATGCGACTTCACGAAACATGAACGCAACGGGCAACAGCAGTCCGCTGTCTCCAGCAAACACGCCGGTCGATAATGTCGAAAATGATGAGAACGGGATTGACGGCGAAACGGCTTCTTCCGAACGATCATCACCTGTCCCGGTCGAAGAGAGCAGCGACATCACCTCGGATGGATTGGTTCCCTTTTTGATTACCGGCGTGATTTTCGGATACCTCGCCCTATTGACTCCGTGCGTGTTCCCAATGATTCCGATCACCGTCAGTTTCTTTTTGAAACAGGCCGAGAAAGAACATCACAACGCGATTGGCATGGCAACTCTTTACTGTCTGGGAATTATCGGAACCTTTACCATAATCGGTTTGGCAGTTTCGATATTCTTCGGCGGTTCCGGCATGACCGAGGCGGCGAATTTACCCTGGTTGAACATCTTCATTGCAGCCGTTCTTGTTTTCTTCGGGATGAACATGCTCGGGATGTTCGAAATTCAGGTCCCGTCCTGGATGTTGAGTTGGTCTTCCTCGAAGGAACAACAGGGCGGATTTCTGGGTGTTCTGTTTATGTCCCTCACTTTCACGCTGGTCTCCTTCACCTGCACGTTTGCATTCGTCGGCACTCTTTTGCCGATGGCTGCCCAAGGGGATTATTACTGGCCAATTCTCGGTATGCTCGCCTTTTCGACCGCGTTCGCCTCTCCGTTTTTCTTCCTGGCGCTCTTCCCGAGTTTTCTAAAAAAAATGCCTCAAAGTGGCGGTTGGATGAACCGTGTGAAAGTGACAATGGGGCTGATCGAAATCGGAGCGGCTTTCAAATTTTTGAGCGTGGCCGATATCGGCTGGTTCTCCGTTCCGTATCTGTTTGACTACGCGTTGGTGATGACTTCCTGGATGGTAATTTGCATCGTGGCGGGAATTTATCTGCTCGGCTTTTTCAGATTGCCGCACGATACCGCGGCGGATTCCATTGGTGTGCTTCAACTCAGTTTTGCGATGACTTTTCTCGGTTTTGCCGCGTATTTGGCAACAGGAATCTTCGGTGCTCATCCCCCCGAAGGAGCCGTCTGGCAGCAGATTGCGGCATTCGCCCCACCAACATTTGAAACAGGGGAAGATGCCGATCTCGGCCCGACGCTTGAACATGATGGACTGCTTTACGCGCTCGATGTGGAGCAGGCCATCAACTACGCCGGTGCAAAGAAGCAGCCACTCTTTTACGATTTCACCGGCGTCAACTGCGTGAATTGCCGCTTTATGGAAATCAATGTCCTGTCTCAAAAAGAAAATCGGGATCTGCTTGAAAAGTTTGTTCGCGTTCAACTTTATATCGATACGATCCCGGCGATGAGCGACAAAGAGCAAATTGAAAAGCTGCTCGCGAAGAATCGGACCTTGCAGGCAGAATGGTTCAAGTCTGTTTCGATGCCTGCGTATGCAATTGTCAGCCCGGACGGCAAGAAGATCCTGAGCAGCTACAAGGGAAAGGAACGAAACTCCGGCGAATTCACCCGCTTTCTGAAAGCAGGGCTGGCAGAATGGCAACGCGAAAAAGTGGCGATGAATTCCGGCGCGTTCTCCCGGTAAGCCAAGGTGAAGCAACAAGGCTGAAATGAGTCAGACACGGTTTGGTCTGTTCCAGTGTATTTGGGCGATCCATAGACTGCCGTCGCTGCCGTATTTGTTGTTGACAGGCATCACGTAGTTGGGGTCCCATGTCTGCATCCATTCTGCCACCGTCACCCAACTTTCTTGCGGGCCGATGTAGGTGGTGCCGAAATTGCCCAAACGGGCGCCGCGTTGCGGAACCAGAATTTGCTCGCTCTTGCGTAAAACGC
>JALWSL010000267.1 GCA_027080405.1 Planctomycetaceae bacterium | reverse complement strand
CTATTCCATTCGAATGCCAGTTTGTCGACCAGGAGCTGATCGCCTTCATTGACGATCAGGTGGCTACTGCTGATGTGGGAATAACCGCAATTGGGGCAAACAATTTTATCCTGTTCCTTCGGACTGTTCGCCGTTTTCTTCACATCGTTGCGGCCAAGGGTACGCAACGGAAAGCGGGAATTGTTTTCCGTGGCCGTCCAGGCGAAATGGAACTGGCAATCCGGACAGACAATACGGTAATGATAGCCACGAAGAGTGGGAGCCATCGAACCGGTCGAAATCATGAACCCTTCCAGGACAAACGTGCGAAACAATGTGACAGCCAACGCCAAAAGTACCAGGGCTTCGAGAAGATGCCTGACCATTCCTCCTGGCTGTCGTTCAGAAGAATCTCTCCTTTTGTTTCGCTCTGTTATTTCGGTATGCCGAAATCGCCGAGGCGCGGAGGGTTTCGAGAAACGCTTTCTTGCTGTTGTTCCAGATTCGGTTGCTTTAGATGCCGATGCTTGTGAAGAAAACACTCCTGTTTCCAGGGTGTGCTGTCTGCTGCCCGATGAAACCGCTGAAGCTGAAGTGCTGGGTTGAATCACTGGGCCTTCCGGGGTAGTCCCCTCTTTAGGTGGTACCACTGATGCCTGTTCATTGGGCTGATTGTTGCTGGTAGAATTGCCGTCCTCTTCCTCTTTGCGCATGCCCGCCTTGATCACGGCTTCTGCCAGTGATTCCTTCATCTGCTTCAAAGAAGAATTCTCCAAGGAGCGATTCATGACCGCAACTGTTTCCATACGATTAACGGTGAAGGTTTCCGCCGCGTGCAGATGCCCGACAACCTATACTCCGGGAACGGCAACTCCCTTTTGACTGCCCGTACCACCGATCCGACGCTCGGAACCTGTCACCGTCCCGGTAAAATAATTGCCCCAACTGCGCAGCACTTCGATGTCTGTAATCGGGGCAAACCGACTACGCGGTTTATTGTAGCCGGAATCACGATTTGAGTGAATACGAAAGCGGAAATGAGCGGGCATGGCGGATCGGTCGACCTTCCCAAGCAGTTGAAATCGAAATTCTCCCGTCGAAAAGTGCATAAAATTATCCTCTGACGTAGAACTGATTTTGTTGAAAAAATTCAACGAAAAAACCGATCCCAAGCTGATCATCGCTGAAGGCGACTTTTCGCAGTATGCAATTTTCCCCGCTGAATCACAGTTTTCGAGGTACATCGATGGCAAACACGGCGTTCAATTATTATTGGTCTGTTTGGAAATTGCCACACGACGACAAATCCCTCAGAACCATATTGATTCTGTTCCCCACGCAGATAATCAGGTTGATTACAGAAAGAAAACGATTCTTTCTGTCTCATTCGCTTTTCTTCGAGCTAGGTTTTGTTGGAGAGGGATGCCCTCCTGGTACGGATCTTGCCGAACCAAGTGAAATTGATGATGGAGCTCTTAAACAAATCGATTATTTGGTGAAGAGCTTATGAATTCATCTGTCAAATCTGAAAATATTACGAATTTCCCATTCTCGAGCGCTTTTGCGAAGCTAACTGGGGAGAAACGTTCTGGAACGGCGACCGTCGAAATGGCCGTCTGCCTGCCTGTTCTCGTTCTGCTGGTATTCGGCGGAATCGAAGCAGCCCACTTC
>JALWSL010000266.1 GCA_027080405.1 Planctomycetaceae bacterium | reverse complement strand
CACCAAAAGGGCCTTCGTCTTCATATCACACACCCTCTCATCCCGTCTTCACCTCATTCTCCCGACATCAACTCGTCGTCACGTGAACCCGTCATCCTTTCAGATAGCGGACAAATATTCCTGGAAGCGACAACGGAGGGAAACGGGCCGAGATCGCTTCAGGAATATCTTTTGTCTGTCAGATCACGCAAAAAGTCCCAAGCCTTTTTCTGAAGGTGTATAACCGGGGAAGAAATCGGCCGGCAGGTCGAACTTCATGTGCTGACGAAGAACGTCGGCATAGATTTCCCGGAAATCGGTCGTCACCTGCAAATCCCGTTTCTGGAACAGTTCAGCTGGTTCCAATCCGGTCCAGCGACCATAGATATGACCGCCCTTGACTTGCCCTCCCAGAAGCCAGGTCGCTCCGCCGTGACCGTGATCAGCCCCGTCGTTTCCGTTTTCCTTGGCAACTCGACCAAATTCTGTCGAGACAACGATCAACGTCCGATCCAGATGCGGCCCCAAATCGTCCATGAACGCGGCCAGGCCTTCCGAGAGGAATGACAGCATCCTGTTGAGCGTTCCATCGGTGCTCCCCATGCCGATGTGATGATCCCAACCGTTAATATCCGTTGCTGCAACGGACAGCCCAACATCGGACTTGATCACTTTTGCCAGTGATTTCAACCGACTGGCGAACCAACCGCCGGGGTACTCCTGAAAAGTCGCCCCCGTTTCCGGCGCTTCCCGCGGTCCTTTGTAGGTGCTGTCATCAGCATCGCCATAGAGAACTTCACGAAGACGGCGCAACCCCTGAATCGTCTGCGTGCCGGAAGCCATAATCGGATCCGACATCAATCCGTCCTCCTCCTTTTTTCGGTCTCTGCTTTTGAGACTTTTCCGTGAGCTCGTTCCGGATTGTTTACGGGCAGCCGCACGCTGGGCGACGCTCAACGCTTCGGGATCGCCACCACTGTAAAAATCCTCGAACAGGTCGAGCACTTCTTCGATGTCCCGCAGATTGGGAGGGACTGCAATCGCCGGATACGTTCCGCGCAACGATCGGGGCAACCTCTCCTGCATGGCCAGTGCCCGCAGTTTTTTCGGATCCTCGCCACGCGGATTGGCCGTCGCGGTCAAATAGCGATTGAGCCAGCCATCGGTAATCGTCCGATTTCCCGGAGCCGCATACTCCATGTAGTCCTGGGCTTCAAAATGGCTGCGCGTCTGGTGAGGCGAGCCACTGTTGATCACCACGGCGAAACGTCCCTCATCGTAAAACCGTTTCAATGGCTTCATCGCAGGGTGCAGTCCCCAGCGATTATCCAGCTTGATGACGTCCTCTTTTTGGATGGCAATGGTCGGGCGGATTTTGTAATAGGTTTTGTCCGTGTAAGGCACGATTGTATTCAACTGATCCTGCCCGCCACGCAGAAAGATCATGACGACAACCGGATCCGGGAACAGATCTGAAACCGGATTCTTCTTTGGTTGGAACGCCAGCGAGTTCTTCGTTATTGCAAGCCCTGCCCCAACAGAGACAGCTCCTGTACCGGTATTGCTGAGAAAGTCGCGTCGTCTCATTATCATTCTCCCTATCTGGTTAAAATGTCTGTTTTAATTTATGGGAATCAATGGAAATAAACTGCCCGAAAAAGGGACGGTTCTGTTACTACTGCCTTTGGAACTCGGGGGAACCGAGCAGTATTCCAACAATGTAGCGCCCCAATTGTTCCGGTTTGGGATTAAAACGGGAGTATTTGGCGATCACCTTTTCGAGTGCCTTGTCCGTTTTTTCGGTGTGCCCCATCGGCAAAATCCTTTTGGAAAGAACTTCTTTCCACTGGAGTGGATTGTTCGGTTCCAGTCCTTCCCAGTATGAGGCGGGGATTTCAACGCCTGGAATCCACCCCATGCCGAGACCGACACCGAACTGCCAACGATCAGCCATCACACCGGGATCGCGCCAGACATCGGCCTGGTCGTAGTAACCGGTCGGATCTTCACACTGATAGATCGGCTCACTCAACGTCAGCAGTGCCTGGTGAATGCCGGCTGTCGAGACGATTTCCGCGTTGGTGACACGCAGGGCACTGACGACGTATTCGAACGGCCGTTTGAATTTCGTCTGATAGTTCGCAGGATTGAAGAATTCCTCGTCATGAAAGATCGCGCGGTAGGTTGTAGGCAAATCTGTTTTATTTTTACGTCTAAACGCCTTGGCAACCCGTTCAACCATTTTTTGCGAAGGTCGATCGTTGACGTAATAGCGGCACAGTTTATAGGCGATGAATTCCGCCGTCCCGCGATGTTTGACCAACAGGTCGAGAACAGCCTGCCCCTCCTGGATCGGATTTCTCGGGTAAGCGGGAATCCGGACTTTCAGGATTCTCCTGGCTCCTGTGGCGTGCATTTCCGGTCTGAACATAAATTCGATCGGCTTGCTCGGATCCTGCTGAACGGTCCAGCCGGTCAGTGCTTCCGCCACGGCGATGACATCTGCCTGGGTGTAATAATTATCCACTCCAAGGGTATGCAGTTCCATCAATTCGCGAGCATAGTTTTCATTCAGGCCCTTCATTTTGGCGATGTCAATCGCGTTCAGAACGGTTGAATAATCCCGGGTTTTTGCAAACTCCTTTCGAGCCACTGCAAGCAACTCTTTTTGAGGAGTGGCCCGGGAGATGAAGTTGTCCAGAAAGACCAGCATCGCCGGGTGACGCGCCTGCTTGTTCAACATCGCCTTGAACGTCCCGAGTGCCTCGGCTCGAATCACTTCCCGTTCGTACGTGTTGCCGTAATAGCGGACAACCCCCTTGCTGACATCGATACTGAAATGATTCCGCCAGAAATCGCTTGCTGTCTCACGAACCTGATTGTTCCCGTAAACAGCGAGAAACAGAACGGCATCTTTCAATTGCTGACGTGGAATAAAGCGACGCCTGAGCAACTCCGCACGTCGTCGACGCTGTTCCGTCGTGAGTCGGTTGGCCAGCGATAGATCCTTGGGAATGATCCCGAATTTCTGCACGATCTCCTGATTGGTCATTGTGAGCGTTTCCAGCTTCGACAGGTGTGCCTGCAACTTGCGGGATTCCAGTTCCTCCCCCTTCAATTGGGTTTCAAACCATTTTTCCAAACCGATTTTTTCCACTTCATCGATCATTTCCGCCGTGGCACCAAACGAGAAGCGACTCAGAACATGGTGAATTTTTTCCCGTTCACTTAAAGGTTGGTCCGGATCGCGCCCGATAACTGGTGTCGATTCGCGGGCTTCGCGACCAAACAGTTCCGTCTTTCCTTCCGTCGTCCCGGTCTTCCCCTCATCACCGTAAGCATTCAGGCCGGGAACAAATAGAAGGCCCCCCCACACAATCATCAAAGCCCAATAGCGTCTTGACAAGCTACGCATACTTCTACCTCCTAAAGCTGGATTGACTACCCGACCGAACCCGCCGCCCGTCCCGTCTTGAAGCCACATTCTGCACAGCTCCAGAATCGATGCCCCAAAACTCAACAGACCACGACCAAACACATCTCCTTTTCAAACTACCAACATCCATTGAAACAGCGGACTCCTCATGACCGCCTGCAACGAACATGTTCGCCAAACACCCATCACATCAGCGTCTCCTCTCCGCTTTCCTCGCAACTCCACTCCTAGCCGAGGCAGACATGTTCTTCTCCGCTTTTCCCTCCGTCACGTATAATATAACCAAATACCGATCGGTCCCCCAGTGATTAATTCCATTTTTATCCAAATATCCAAAATTTGGCTTATACAGCTGCTCACACAATTTTCGTTGGAAGAATCGTCTGGTCTGTCGCCATACTTCCAGAGTGCAAGACTCCGCAGTATGTTGAGTGTGGCGGCGTCAACTTCTGATGGGGCCTGATTCAAGATAAAATCTGGAGAAACAATCCGATGAGATTATTTGAGGGAACGCCGTTCGACCGGCCACTTCGCTGTGAGAACTGTGGCGAACTCGATGAAGAATGTGTTTGCGAACCGGAGAAAGTTCAGTTGACGGCTCCTGAAAAGCAGACCGCTTCCGTATCGATCGAAAAACGAAAGAAAGGGAAGGTGGTTACCGTGATACGTGGTTTGCCCGCATCAGAAAACGATCTTCCCGGACTGCTGTCGAAATTGAAAACAGTCTGCGGTGCAGGTGGAACGCTCAAACAGGACCTGCTTGAAGTACAGGGGAGCCACCTCGATCGTGTGAAAGAGACGTTGAGAAAAATCGGCTATCGTCTTTCCTGACGGCGAATTTTTCCCTGATAACCAATTCCGCGGCTACTTTTCCAGAACCATCAGTTCGACTTTGCGAAAGTCGATCGGGTGCGATTCCGATTGCAATGAAATCGTCCCTTTGGAAAGCATGATCCCCCCATTTCGGGTAATCAATTCCCGAGCGTGTTCATCACGGGGATCGAGTTGAGGTTCCCTGTATTCGAGTACGACTTTCCCATCGATAATATGCTTGATGAGATCGTTTCCATGAACCTCCACCTCGACAGTTACCCATTGATCGCCGTGATACGTTTTTGATGATGAACTGGTGCAGTGCGGTTTGAAAAGTTTTCCGTTGAGAACGACATTCGTCCCCGGAGTACACAGATTCATTGTCGTGCGTTTATGCTTGCCATCGCCTCCCAGAAGTTGAGCTTCGATGGAAACGGGGAAATCCTGATCGATCGCCATGGTTTCGGGAGCCTCGCCATGCAACATCGCTCCACTGTTCCGGTAAGCCCAACCAAGCCCCCCTTTTACCTGCTCGCCAACAAATCGATACTCCAGACGAAGGCGATAGTGGGAGAACTGATCTTTATAGAACAGATGCCCGAACCGCTGATCAAAACGATCGTATTGATCGTAACGGACTTTCAGCAGCCCGTCTTCAACACGAAAGGTGTTCCCGAAGTTTTCCCCGAGTTTGTATCCCTTGATTTTGGGAGTCCAGCCATCCAGATTCTTTCCGTTGAACAGTTGGATCCACTTCTGCTGGTCTTGTGCATTGGCGGGGGAAGTCGAAAAAAAGATCGCGAACAGGCAAAACGGCAGTAACCTGAAACCTCTGGCCTGGATTAATGTCATAATAACCCTCTTATCCTTTTGCTATTACTCGCCGTCACTGAAGACCCGGCACGGCCGGTCTGTTCTGACCACCGTAACCAAAACGGGATTTTCAAAAATTTTCGTGCCGTTCGTAAACTTTAACCGTTAGTAGAACAGAGATCCATGAACGGCCCGAGAGCCTGAAAGACCGCTCAATTGTGAAGCACTGCTCTGTGACCCAGTAGCGCCCTATGGCCCAGTAGCACCGCTCTGTGCGCTCTCTGCAGCGGTGCATTGTTGCCAGAATCGGAGCGTTTCGGCAAGCCAACACCCCAATCTGAATGTGAATATTACATTTTTCTCCCGTTTTGATGCCCGCTTTCAAGTCTGGAAAATCGATATTGAGGCGTTTTTAGAGAGTCGATAGACTCCCCGCGGGATTTTCGAATCCTTCCCATCTACATCCTGCCCCGATTCGGATGCCTGGCAACTGAACTGTTCACACCCTGGCCCTTCTGCGAAAGTGAGTCTGCGCATTCACATTCGATTATCGACGCGGCCACGAAAAAGAACGCAACGGTACTTCACGGTATTTTTTGTTTAATCTGATTCTGATTGATCCATTTGAAGGAAATTTTCGAAACGGTTCCGTTCATGTTTCGACGGGAAGCGGGAACCAGCCGTGCTGACTTCTCCGAGAGGATTCTTCGTACGATGAAAAACTTTATCTCTGGATCAGCGGTTATTCTGTTTGGCTTTTTGATCTGCCAGAATAACATTTCTGCCCAGGATTATCGAATTTACACGCATGTACTCGACCATCGAGACATGGACGCCAACGGCAAACCGAAAGTTGTCGCGCGCAGCCTGACAATCTGGCACGCCGGCAAAGTGTACGATTACATGGTCAATGTGGATGAACTGGTCATCTACGACCCTTTTCAGCAGCGTTTCACCATCATCAGCAGTCAGCACAACATGGCCTGCACGCTCGATTTCAGTGAACTGAAACAGCATCAAAAAGTCGCTCGAAGGCAGGCGAAAGAATATCTCGAGGAACTGAGTGAATCGAACGAAACACGACAGGCCGAGTTGATCGCTTTCCAGTTGGATCCTCAATTCGAAATTGAATACCGCCCCGAGGATCATCACCTGGCCTGTAAAAGTCCTTACCTTTCCTATGTAGCTGATGCAATCCCTGCTCCCAATAAGGATACCGCTCGCGCATTCCGGCAGTATGCCGACTGGTCTGCCCAACTGAATTTTGTACTGCACGGCAAATCGCTGATGCCCGCTGCACGGTTGCGGCTCAATGAAGAACTGGAAAAACATGACCTGATTCCCGTCAAGGTTACACTGAGCCTGGCAGATTCGGCGAACAGTAAATTGAGCGCAGAACACGCCATCAACTGGGAATTGGGAAAGCACGATCGTTTCCGCATTACCGAATGGAAGCATCTGCTCCAGGATGGTCAACTGAAGTTTGTTTCCTTCCAGGACTATCAGCGAAATCTGCTAGCCGAATACAGCAGATAGGAAGTGTTGTTCGTGTCCGGGCAGATTCCAGAGTTCCCGCCTCCAAAACCGAAAGGAAAAGGGAGAAGCATCGCTCACCTGGCAGGACTGTTGATACTGGCCATGCTGGTTCCCGTTGTTCCATTTCTGTTGGGTGGAGAATTCCTTGAATCGGCGATTGGCAAGTGGATCCAGAACGATTTTTCCCTCTCCTTCCGCCTGACCGTCACAACGCTGCTGCTGGCTGCTGATATTTTTCTGCCTGTTCCTTCCTCTGCCGTCATCAC
>JALWSL010000265.1 GCA_027080405.1 Planctomycetaceae bacterium | reverse complement strand
GGTAACGTCTGCTCCCGCCTTTTTCATCAGGAAAGAAATCAGCCGCTGGTTATCGACACCATCTTCAACAAGCAGAAGTTTGCAGTTCAGCTGCTCATTTTTCTTTTTTGAATTCGGAGTTTCTGTCGAAGTATCCGCCCCATCGTGAGGATCGGTTTTGGCAGAATTGGCATGGTCAATCATGGAGACGCCGGAAAGATCACCCGTGGCGATCGCCGCACAGAAGCAGCTTCCTTTCCTTTTCTCACTCCTGACTTCAATATCTCCCCCCAGTTTACTGGCGAGCCGTTTGGAGATGGAAAGCCCCAAACCGGTTCCCCCAAAGCGTCGGGACATGGAGCTGTCAGCCTGAGTGAATGGCTGAAACAGGTTGTCAGCCTGTTCCTGCGACATGCCGATTCCGGTGTCAAGAACTGAAAATTTCAGGTGAGGCTGTTCATCTGGCGCACCCGCATTTTGAAGCTGCACCTTAATGGTCACGCCACCTGTTTGGGTGAATTTGATGGCGTTGCTTAACAGATTCAGCAAAATTTGTCTCAAGCGGGTTGGATCGGTCTGGATGAATTCAGGGATGTATCCTTCGAATTCACTCCTCAGATAAAGCGATTTTTCTTTCGCCCGAACCATCATCAATTCCATCGCTTCTTCGACAATTTTTCTGGGAGAACAGGGCATCAATTCGATTTCCATTTTCCCGGCTTCGATCTTGGAAATATCGAGGATGTCATTGATAATTTGCAGCAGATGTTCGCCGTTTCGCTTGATCGTTTCAAGCGCTTCCCTGATGTGGGAATCCGATTCCGATTCACCCAGCAGCAAGTCGGTATAGCCCAGCACAGCCGTCATCGGCGTGCGGATTTCATGGCTCATGTTGGCCAAAAATTCACTCTTCGCCTTGGCTGATTGCTCGGCATGGCTTTTGGCGACTTCCAGTTCTTTGACAACCTGCTCCAGCTTTCTGGCGTGGGCATCCTGGGCTTCCTTGCTGACCCTTAAATCGTTTGCTGTTTGACGCAATTTGTCGTGGGCAATTTTTTTCTCGGTGATGTCTTCAGCCGTTCCGATAAACACGACTCCATCATCAGAAAATACAGGTGAGATGGAAAGTTCCACCCAACGGAGTTCACCGGCCCTGTTTTTCTGTTGATAGACTCCCTGGAAGTTCGAAAAGTTGTGAACCGTACTTTTCCAGTCCTCGAATGCGTCTTCACGAATATCCTGGCTGAGAATATCACACCACCGATGCTCCACATTCATCACGTTCGAAGCAATGCACAAGGTTCGCCAGTTGTTGTTGGTATATTCACAAACACCCGATTCATTCACCTGGAAAATACCAAACGGAATGGATTCCGAGATTCTGCGGAATTTGGTTTCATTCGCTTTACTCCTGGAAACAGCTTCATTCAATTCTCTGGCGATCTTCTCATCTTCAAGCCGGAGTTGAGCCATGCGACCGAACATGCGCGAACGAAATACGTGCAAGACCAGCGAGAACAGAATACCGGAACTGAACAGGAGGAGGATTTCATGCAATTGGGGACGCGTCAAACTGGGGAACATGATCAGAATCGACGTGACAAGGCTCGCTGCAAGCATGCCGATCAACCATCGGGTAGAAAGAAAGAAAGCTCCCAAAGAAATGAAATACATCGAAATGATTGAAGCATTCGTCGTAGAGGGCGTTAGATATTCACGGATAATCAGGTGGAGAAACAGGCAGGTAGCGATCCCGGCTGCCAGCGGATTAACATAGAAGGAATTTACCTCTCGGCCAGAAATTCTCCAGCCCGCCAGTATGAACAGAATCGCGATCCCCACACCGAAAATCGCAAGGTGGAATGAATGAGGGGGAGTGGCGAGAAAAAAATCGACCCCGGCGATGAAGGAGCAAAAAATTGCCAGGTAATAGCAGACCGCTCCCAGACAATCGCGTAGAAAAAGGTCACGTTTTCTGGCAATCTGTCTGGCCAGGGTGGTTTCGTCTGTTGTTGAGTGAAAATAATCCGCTGATATCATCGAAAATTCCATATTTTCCGAAAGGAAAGTCTGCCAACCGGTTCCTCGATACTTTTTTTGAGGGATTTCCCGCCACTTCCTCTATAAATAGCTCAAGAATAAACAAGAAGGTGTTGTTTTTTTGAAACAGCACCATTATTTCGAGGAATTACAGCAGGCTTTTCTCTGTCCAGCTCTTCCGATACTCTTCCCTTAACAGGTTGGGATGTCTCGTAACGGAATTTCTCTCTGTTTCGCCTGTCCGATACAATCCGATTTTTCCTCAACACCCGATTTTGCGAGGCAAGTGATTGATCACACAGCGCTGGAACAGCACGAGACAAGGAGCAAGGCGACTGCTGCAGCATGAAGGCAGGGTTTCAGTAATGGGACGCGGCTGCCTCATTCTGGCAGGCGTCACTCGGATGAAATAATCGGCGATTGCGCAGCGAGCAGAGAAAACAGCTGATAGCGGTCGATAGCGAAACTGCCGGCTGTAATTGGAATCTGGAATCGCTAAAAAATGCCAAGTTGGTCGCGGGCTTCTTCGGTCATCATTTCCGGTGTCCAGGCAGGGGAGAGCGTCATTTTGATTTCCGCTTTCTCCACTCCTGGCAGTGATTCCAGAGCTTCTTTCGCCTGGGCAATCAACTGCGGGCCAGCCGGGCAAGCGGGGCTGGTGAGAGTCATTGTCAGAACCACCTCGTTTTCGTTTTCATCCTTGCGGCTGATATCGTAAACGAGACCCAGATCAACGATGTTCACAAACAATTCAGGATCGATCACTGACTTGAGTTTATCAAGCATCGCAGCTTCACTGGGCAACTCGGTCCCATCCGATTCCGCTTCTGTGCCTGCATTCCCATCGCCCGAATTGGAGGAAGCCACATCAAGATCAACCAGCGCCGCCTGTCCACCTGCGCTTCCGCTGGTTCTCTCAATCTCTTCGCGTTCATTCGCTTCCTGCATGCTCTTCAAATCTTTTTCGCTGTATGGTCGGCTGTAAATGCCATCTTCGCGGACAGAAACTTCAAAGATGCGGATCGGCTGAGTGGCCGGCATGCACTTTGCAATCCCCGTTTTGATGTCAAACCGGGCGCCATGCCGGGGACATTTGATTTCGCCATTGATAATTTCACCATCGGTCAACGGTTGCCCGTCATGCGTGCAGACGTCTTCCACCACATACCAGAAGCTGCCCAGTTGAATCAGTAACGCGGGGGTGTCATCAACAACGACAGAAAGACGCGATTTCCCTTCGATTTCGTCATTCGTTGCAATCAGTTCCCACTCAAAGTCACTCATTTTTCTCTCGATTTTTTCTCTTGGTATTTTCAAATCCGGATGACGGAATAAAACGGAGGCGACAACTGGAAGGTTTGTCAGTTGTTGAACCCGAGTTTTGTCTGCACGGATTGGCTCAATGTTTCTCGCACAATTTCGACGGGAATGCGATCAAACACCTGCTGGAAGAATCCGTTGACGATCATGTGCATCGCTTCATCCCGGGAAATCCCCCGACTCATGCAATACAAAATCTGCTCTTCATCAACTTGTCCCGCCGTTGCGCCGTGTGTGCAGCGAACGTCGTCCGCTTCGATTTTCAATCCGGGAATCGCGTCGACTCGGGCATCGTTACTGAGGATGAGCGAATCGTTCCGTTGATAGCTGTCTGTCTTTTGTGCTTCGGCGGCGACATCGATAATGCCCCGCCAGATCATTCGGGAACGATCCCGTACAACTTCCTTGTATAACAGGTCGGAATGGGTGTTCGCAGCCTTGTGC
The DNA here is from genome assembly GCA_027080405.1 of Planctomycetaceae bacterium. Taxonomy (GTDB): domain Bacteria; phylum Planctomycetota; class Planctomycetia; order Planctomycetales; family Planctomycetaceae; genus Rubinisphaera. The sequence continues at coordinate 3,060 of JALWSL010000265.1, read as the reverse complement.
CACTGTGACGTGTAGAAGGAAAGCTTCTGCCGACCGGTCGCAAATGCCACACCATTCACCTGAGCCTCTGCCCCTTTTCCGTCCAGCATGACATCCTGATGAATGTGCGAAAATTTGCTGCCGAGTGAACCGACCGTCCATTGCAGAGAACCATGCCGTTGAACCCGACCACATTGATGCGCGAAATGAAAGACCGATTCGTTCCAGTTTTGCAGTTGCACATAACGCAATTTCGCCTCGCTGGCGACAATCAACTCAACTGCCCCCACGTGCAGCCCGGCATCTTTTTCATTCACCGAAGCTGTTTCTTCCAGTAATGTTGCCTCTGCTCCCTCTTCAAGAACAACCAACGTGTGAGAACAATCGGCAACTTTCGCAGTAGCCAGACCGATCAGACTGTGCAACGGTTTTTCTATCGAGGTATGACGAGGCACATAAAGGAACAGCCCGCCTGTCCAGAAAGCTGCGTGCCAGGCGGCAAAACGATCGGCATCCGGCAACACCGCTTGCGTCATCAAGTATTCTTTGACCAGTTCTTCATGCCTGCTGACCGCTTCGCCGAGGTCGCAACAGATAACTCCCTGTTCGAGCAGTTCCGGTTCCAGATGCGACTTGACAGGATGCCCGTCGGTATGCGCGACCGAACCGCCGAACTCGCCGCGGTGTTCCATCAGCGTTGAAAACCGGTTCGCCTGCCCGCTTTCCGGTTGCTGCGAAACAAGATGGTAACTGTCTGGTCGAAACAGTCGCAGATCGATCCGCCGATATTCTTCCGGTTCGAGTTCTATTTCACATAACGATTGATATAGCGTGAACGCATCGCGCCGCCTTTGTGTCAGCCAATCCGGTTCGTGACGGGTTTCAAGAAAAGATTCAAAACCGTCAGCAGTTGTCATTGAAATTTGAGGCATCGCTGTCTGCATCGCCAAAACGCTCCGGGAAAATGTCGGGTGCGTCGCAACGCACCGCTTTGCGTGGGTATAGGTGAAGTTGAGAGTCGAAAGAGAATACGGCCTGGTGCTTAACCAACCGAACCTTCCATTTGCAGTTCGATCAGCCGATTCATTTCCACGGCGTATTCCATCGGCAACTCTTTGACGAGAGGCTCGACGAAACCGGTCACGATCATCGCAGAGGCTTCCGCTTCCGTCAGCCCCCGGCTCATCAGATAAAGCAACTGCTCTTCGGCGATTTTGGAAACAGAGGCCTCATGCTCAATCGCCACCTGACTTTCTTCGATCTCGATATAGGGAAAGGTATCGCTTTTTGATTCGGGATCGAGAATAAGTGCGTCGCAAACCACGTTCGATTTACAATTCTCTGCCCCTTTTTCAACTTTCACCAATCCACGATACGTTGAACGCCCCCCATCTTTGGAGATACTTTTGGAAATAATCCGGCTTAATGTATTCGGGGCACAGTGAACCATCTTCGCCCCGGCGTCCTGATGCTGCCCTTTGCTGGCGAACGCGATCGAAAGCGTTTCGCCGCGTGCCCCCGGTTCCATCAGGTAAATAGCCGGGTACTTCATCGTCAGTTTCGAGCCGAGATTTCCGTCAACCCATTCCATCAGGCCATCCTGATAAACAGCCGCTCTTTTCGTGACGAGGTTGTAGACGTTGTTCGACCAGTTTTGAATCGTCGTGTATCTGCAGCGCCCCCCCTTGTTGACGATAATTTCCACCACGGCAGAATGCAGAGAATCGCTGCTGTATGTTGGTGCGGTGCAGCCTTCCACATAATGCAGCGAAGCCCCCTCATCAACAATAATCAGCGTTCGTTCAAATTGCCCCATGTTCTGTGTATTGATACGGAAATACGCCTGAAGCGGGAAATCGATATGCACTCCCGGCGGGATATAAATGAACGACCCTCCCGACCAAACCGCAGAATTCAGCGCAGAAAACTTGTTGTCCTCCGGCGGAATGATGGTCGCGAAATACTTGCGGAACAGTTCCGGATGTTCCCGTAGCCCGGAATCGGTATCGGTGAAAATAACTCCCTGTTTCGCCAGATCTTCATTTAACGAACCGTAAACCACTTCCGATTCGTACTGCGCTTTCACTCCGGCCAGATATTTTTTTTCCGCTTCGGGAATACCCAGCCGATCGTAGGTTTTGCGGATATCTTCAGGGACATCGTCCCACGATTTTTCCTGGTGGTCTGATGCTTTGACGTAATAGTAAATGTCCTGAAAATCGAGTTCGGACATATCGCCGCCCCATTGGGGCATCGGCTTTTTCAGGAAGACTTCCAGCGAACGCAGGCGGAATTCTCGCATCCAGTCCGGTTCGCCTTTCATCTCGGAAATTTGCGATACGATTTCCCGGTCCAGTCCCTTACGGCTGGTGAAGGCGTAGTTCTCTGTCGAATCGTGAAAACCAAACTGGTAATCACCAACGCCGACATCGCTATTTTCTGCAGTATCCGTAGACACTATTCGCTCCTTAATGTATTGCTGAATTTCAGCTTGGGGCCGCTTGTGCGGACCATTCAATTAATTTCTTGTTTAACTTCCCACGAAAGAAGCAGGACGTGTCGTGACGAACCAGTCGCGACGCACCCAATGGGCATCTATCAAACAGGGGACACGGTAAAGGTGCGTTCAGCGCACCCTGCAACAAACCCCACGAAGTCGCTTCAAACTCAAACGGTCGCCTCCTGCTGTTGTTCTTCTTCCTGGGCGGCTTCTTCCGGATGTCTTTTTCTCACTTCTGCATAGCCGTGGGCGTGCAGCTCGTGCGCCAAGCTTGCATCGCCGGTTTCAACGATTTTTCCCGCCAGCATCACGTGCGTGAAATCCGGCTTGTTGTATTCAAGTAACCGTTCGTGATGCGTGATAATCAACACACCCATTTCAGGGCCGGAAAGTTTCGCCAATCCTTCACTGACAACACGCACGGCGTCGCTATCCAAGCCGGAATCTGTTTCGTCAAGCAGGGCGAATTTCGGTTTGAGCATCGCCAGTTGCAGAATTTCCATCCGTTTTTTTTCGCCGCCGGAAAAGCCGTCGTTCAAGTATCGGCGGGCAAACTCGGCGTCCATATTCAACTGCTTCAT
>JALWSL010000264.1 GCA_027080405.1 Planctomycetaceae bacterium | reverse complement strand
CGCATAATATTGATGAGATAAAAATAAAGGGGAAATCTCCTTCAATTCGAAACTGCTGTTAGGGCACCACCCCGGGCACACAGGACGCTGAAGAGAGAGCACCCACAGTCGAAATATTCCTTCCAGCGAATCAACCCGGATTAAAAAATCCCGATTGTCATCAGGCCGATTCGGAAAACACTCCCAGAGTTTCCGATGCCAGGCATAACTGTCGAAAATCTTTTCCTGCCCAGCTATTCCGGCATCTATCTCCATTCGCGCAAGCCAGTTCATTCTTCCTCCTCCGAATCAATGGGAACTGCTTTCGGTGCCCAATAGGATGCTGCCCATTCAGTTTTCACCCTCTCATTCCAGAATCGTAAATCGGTCAGCAGCTTCCCGTAGTTGATCGGCACGCCCTGCGATTTTGCCATCAGCACCATACGCAATACACGTTGCCGCAACTCCTCACCCGGCTCGGCTGACAGCAGATGCTGAAACCGGCGTTCGGTCGGCGTCAGCTTATTCTCATCGCTCGCTTTATCGCTGCGTTTCCACTCTATCGCTTTACAGGTTGCTCCAAAATTGCCACTCGCAGTGACATCCGGATGCGTGGCGAATAGTCCGGCGACGAAGGCCTCGTTGTCGTTGTCTACCGCCACTCCCAACCGCTTCAACACCGGCCAGGCCCGATGTTTCTTGTTTACGACCAGAATACAGCGCAGATTCGCCATCATTCCCCGGTTGTCTTCGAACCCCTCAAGTCGTTCCACCAAGCTACTCATGTGGCCTCCTTCTTTTCATTACTCGTTTTTTTCTCATCTTTTTTTGCTGTCAACCTATCCCACCCTTTAGCGAACGCCCTGATCTGCCGCGGCGTTTCCTTCCCACAAGCAACCTGGTAGGCATCACGGGCTGTGCGATACAGCATCTTTCGCCATGCATCCCGGCTGGAAATGGCCTGATCAGTTCCAAGGGCTTCGATATGCCTCATCAACAGGGGAAGATTCTTTTCAATTGCAGTCCAGTAATGGGTCGTGGCAATGGAATGCAGTTTGTTCTTGAGTTCCCAAGTGTTTTTTACTCGCTTCTTCCCTGAAAGAACCTTCTGCCAATCGTCATCAATTTCCTTTCTATATTCCTCAACAGCCCATCCAAGACGGTGAGCCACATACTCGGCTCTTTCAACCTCAGAGCGGTAGATTAGTAAGTGTCTGTGGAGAATTGGGGTTATATGGAATACCGACTCAAGCGCGATATCCATTGAAGCCTGATCTCGTGTCATGGCGCAAACTTGAAAATCGAACCCTGCTTGATCAGGCGCATTTTCCATAGCCATAGGCCCACCTAAACCAAAAAGACTCCTGTGTAGCAGCAATGCTGACAATTCTCGCCACAATGCCTTTTCAGGATTGCCTCCCACAACTGCGCGGTCTTGTGTCTCTACACCTTTCTCGTTTTTTTTAGTAACCACTCGAACTGTTGCAGTAGGCTCAGCAGGGAACCCATCTTTAAACGTGTCGTACTTAAATCCGTTACAGCAATACATTTTCGTTCCATCTATCAAACGGACCCATCGCGAAATTGGCACCAAACGTCCCAGGTATGTCCAGGGCAATCGCATTAAAATCAACTTTCCCCGATCAGTAGAGCTATTAGATAATCATTGTCCCATCC
>JALWSL010000263.1 GCA_027080405.1 Planctomycetaceae bacterium | reverse complement strand
CCCTCACGACGATTGAAGCCCGATGCCGAGGGCAAGGAGGGGGTCAGTGGATTGCTCGGCAAGGCGGCTCCGACACTATCGAAAGCACTTCAACCCAAGACAGAACTTGAGGAAAGTGTCCTGAAGATACGCCTGGCCAATGCGGGATTCAATTCGCCCAACGCGCCCCAGTTCTACCTGGCGATCAAATTTGCCGCGATGATATTTGGTGTCGTCTCCGGTGCGGGCACGGGATTTATCACATGGGGCTTTACACAAAACGGCTGGACTGCGCTTGTGGTCGGAGCTGGCCTCGGCTTCTATCTCCCGGAAATTATTCTGGGATATCTGAAAATGAAACGGACTTCGAACATCTTCCTTTCCATGCCCGATGCGCTGGACCTGCTGGTCGTCTGTGTCGAATCCGGCCTGGGACTCGACGCGGGCATGAGACGCGTCGCGGAAGAACTATACGAAACCGCTCCGGAAATTTGTGACGAATTCAACCTCTGCAATTTTCAACTGCAAATGGGACGGCCACGGCGGGAAGTGCTGCACGATTTGGGAATCCGGACAGGTGTCGACGACATGAAGGCGCTGGCCGCAATCCTCATTCAGGCAGACCGCTTCGGTTCCTCCATTGCACAGGCACTTCGTGTACAATCAGATAGTATGCGAGTGAAGCGAATGCAAATTGCTGAGGAAAAGGCCCAAAAAACAGCTGTTCAAATGATTTTCCCGCTAGTTCTGTTCATATTCCCCGGCATCTTTGTCGTTCTCGTCGGCCCTGCTGCGATCACAATGATGGACAGCCTGCTTAAAATGTAGCAGGTCGCCATCCTGACAGGGCGAAAATGTCCCGTGAACGTGACTCGCGCAACCGATTTTATCTGATAATGCCAACAATTTGCGGAATTCCCCTGCTGATATTGAAGGAAATCCTTGATATATTGAAGGCAGTAAGGCAAAAATGGGTATTTCCGTACAGTCTCTCTCGTTTCGTACTTCCGATTTGATGTTGAACGTTATTCAGCATTTTTCATTTGCGAAATGCCCAAAGATGTTTCACATCAATTGCTGCTTGCAGCACAAGAGTGTTCAAATCGAACAATATAGATCACCGATAGCATGACCATTTCAATTACGGCTTGTCCAAAGTGCAAAACATTACTCCTGGAGGACACAGAAATGTGTCCCAGTTGCCATCACGTCTTGAAACAGGGCGCTGCCCATCTGGCCGCGCTCTACACAGCCAGTGATGCCAGGTACGATGGCAGCAAGGATATCGCCTGCCGGGAATGTCACGCCTTGAATCGTGAGGGTTTGGTTCGCTGTTGGCAGTGCGGAGCGTTCCTGCGGGAAGAGATTGAGCAAGCGTATCAGGAAATGAAGGCCCACCCTGCCCCGGCGATACCGGTTCAGCCAATTCCCGAACTGGATGAAATCGCAAGGACAGAACCCGAAGAACATTCGGCCGTCATTGAAGATGCAGAGGATGACCTCGGCGACGATTTCGAATTGGCAGATGATGTCAATATGGTGGAAGCGGAACTGCTTGCTGAATCTGAAACCGAACATTCAACAGTTTCGGAAATGGAATCCGACGAATCGGAGGAACAGGAATCGGAAGAAGAAGAAAAAGACCTGTTTGAATTGGCCGTCCGCGAAGAAAAAGAAGCC
>JALWSL010000262.1 GCA_027080405.1 Planctomycetaceae bacterium | reverse complement strand
ATTACACGACAATTCACAGCGGCTTCGTTGTCGATCCTTTTCTGGCAACCGACACCAATCGCGACGAACAGCGTGCCGCCTGGGGACTTTCACCAGACGATATTCTCATTGGAAAAATCGGGCGACTTTTCCCCCTCAAAGGACATGAAGCCGTTCTGGCCGTTGCTCAAAATGTTGTGAAACAATGTCCGCACGCCAGGTTCCTGTTTGTTGGTGATGGAATCCTCAAACAGCAGTTCCAGCAAAAAATTGAAACGATGGGCCTTCAAAAGCACTTCATTTTCACCGGCCTGGTTCCCCCCACCGAAATCCCCGGATTGATGCACTCTCTCGATATTCTGGTGCATACGTCCCAATGGGAGGGATTGGCTCGCGTTCTTCCCCAGGCGTTGATCGCAGCCAAACCCGTGATCAGCTTCGATATCGATGGAGCAAAGGAAGTTGTCATCAACAACGAAACCGGTTTCCTCGTTCCTCGAAACGATCTGAAAGGCCTGACCGAATCACTGGTCAAATTGATCAACGATCGAAAATTGAGGGAACGGTTTGGTCAGACCGGCCGGGAAAAATTTACCGACACATTCAGGCATCAGACAATGTCTCGAAAAATTCGAACCGTCTACGAGCGCATCCTCGATTCCTGAATCGATCGCCGCTACAATACATCACCAAGCGTTGATATCAACTGTTGTTTTACTGTGATGTTATGCCAATCCTGCAACAGCCGCGACCCGCCCGGTTCGCCATGATGAAAAGGACCCTGATGATGCGACTGCGAAATTTTTTCCTGCTTCCTGTCTGCTTGATGCTGGTTTTTGCATCCCAAACGGTTCTTGCAGCCGATACCTCAACCGGCAAACCCCGTTTAACGATCTCCTGGGCAAACAATCTGCTTCAAGTGAAAGGAGACCACCTCCCAGGAGGCGAATTGGAAATCTGGTATCTGGAAGCCTACTGCCGAGATGGTTCGACAGACCGCGACTGGGGGAAAACGGTCATCAAACATAAAACGGAACTCGTTTGCGCCAACGACGACCAGACGCAGGTCAAATTGAAATCCACGCTTGAAGATGGCGTACAGGTGCTGCACACCATTACGGCCCATGACGACGAAATTGATTTCAAGGTGACCGCGACCAACCCGACCAAACAGGCCTCGCGGGCTCACTGGGCACAACCCTGCATCCGCGTTGGTCAGTTTACCGGGCACACCGAACCGAACGATAAATACGCCTACATAAAAAAATGTTTTGTCTTTATCGATGGCAAACTCCAACTGATGCCCACGCCTGTCTGGGCGACGAAAGCCCGGTACATTCCCGGACAGGTCTGGGCTGCACCGGGAGTACCCCGTGATGATGTCAACCCGCGTCCCCTCAACCCGCAAACACCGTCCAACGGCATTATTGGCTGCTTCAGTGCAGACGACAAACTGATCCTTGCTTCGGTTTGGGAACCGTATCAGGAATTGTTCCAGGGAGTCATCCGCTGCGTCCACAGCGACTTCCGCATCGGCGGCTTGAAACCGGGAGAAACAAAACAGATTCGGGGCAAACTCTATCTTGTCGAAAACGACCTCGAATCACTCCTGGAAAGATACAAAAAGGATTTCCCGGAACAGCAGCACAGGAACTGACCTGGAGGCGCCATCAACCGCTCACG
>JALWSL010000261.1 GCA_027080405.1 Planctomycetaceae bacterium | reverse complement strand
CGCCGTCGTTCTGGGCGACATGGAAATCGATTGTCCACGGGCGCAACGCATCGGTCATCGTTTTGTAGGCTGCCCAAAATTCTTCTTCGGAATAACCGGGCTGTAACAGGGCATTTTCAGGTGAGTTGTACCCCATCAAATATAAATAGGTGTGAGCCAAGTCCGCCTGAAAACCGACCGTTTCGGGCATATCGACCGCTTCGAGCAAATTGACCATATCTTTCCAGGAGTGCATACCGCCCCAGCAGATTTCCCCTTCGGCTGCGAGTCTTTCTCCATGATCGGCAGCCACTTTCGCCGCTTTTTTGAAGGTTTCCGCAATCCGTTTCGTGTTCCCCGCAGGGTCTTTCGCCCAATCTTCCACACTGGAAGCGGAATCGATACGGATGCAGCCGTAACTTCTGACACCATGTTCGTTGAACACTTTTGCGATACGACACGCTTTTTCAACGGCGAGCACAAATTTCCCCTGGGCTTCGTCGTCGCCCATTGCCGAATCGCCCACAGTTCCCGGCCAGACCGGCGCAACCAAGGAGCCGACTTTCAAATTGTAGCTGGCGATTTTATCGGCCATCGCCCGTAAATCGTCATCGCTGGCATCGGGATCGGTGTGCGGGTGGAACAGAAAGGAATCGATCCCGTCATATTTTTGCCCGTTCACTTCCGCAGCAGCGGTCATTTCGAGCATTCTTTCCAGACTGATTGGCGGATGATCGGTTCCTTCTTCCTTGCCGACCAGGCCGGGCCACATCGCGTTGTGTAATTTGGGACTTGTGTGAGACATCGTTGTACTCCGTTTGCATCAAAATAAAATGGACAGGGAAGCCCTTGTTGTTGACAGTTCCGACAAAGTTTGTTGAACTCGCTTATGGATTTGTTGAACTCGACTGTGAAATGTTCAAGACTCACCAACGAAGAGTGATGTATATTCGAAAAAAATTCAACCGAAGCTGTCTGATTGCAGCCTGATTTCTGTCATTCATTCCCTCGGTTGGCTTTGGTCCAGCGAAAGAGTCCCCGATGAAAGCCCTTTTTCTGTTTTTGCTCTGTTTGGGAAATCTGTGCTCGCTTCCCCTTTATGCAGATTCTCCTGCTGATGCGGCCCGATTGGTTCGACAGATTGTGGCTCATCGCGGAGCCAGTACCGAACGCCCGGAATGTACGCTTTCCGCTCTCAAAAGGGCCATCGAAGTCGGGGCAACAACTGTGGAAATCGATGTCCGCACCAGCAAAGATGGCGTCCTTTTTCTGATGCACGATGCAACTCTCGACCGGACAACGAACGGTCAGGGCGCAGCATCTGCGTTGACGATGGCTGAACTGAAGAAGCTTGATGCCGGTTCGTACTTCGATCCCAAATACCGTGGCGAAAAAATCCCGACGCTCCGTGAAGCTCTGCAATTGTGCCGGGGAAAAATTGATGTCCTGCTCGATCTCAAAGAGCAGGGGGAGGCCTACAACCGGGCGGTGGCGCAGGATGTCACCGACTACGGCGATCCGCAACGAGTCCTGCTCGGTGTCCGATCGGTCGAACAAGCGAATCATCTACTAAATCTCTGCCAAGTATATCAAACATAACCGACAAATGAGTTGCTTTTTGTACACAGTTACAAATTAGTTCTTGTCGTGCTCCAATAAAATTCGATAATTCCATTTAACCTG
>JALWSL010000260.1 GCA_027080405.1 Planctomycetaceae bacterium | reverse complement strand
AGTTGAAATCGTTGACACCTGAACAATTTGTGAATTATCGCAAGGAAAAATCGGATCTCCAGTGGAAAAAAGCCTTCCCCGACGTTGAACCGGTTTTGGGGGAAACAGAAGAATTTCTCTTTTATGGCGACGTTTCTGAAGAACGAATCAGGAAGATGGAGAAATGGTCTGAAGATCAAATCGAACGCTTGCGGAAACTGTTTGCGTCTGAGCAGGGAAAGAGACTCTGGAAGGGAAAACTGGCCGTTTTTGTTCTTGCTGATCACGAATCGTATGAACAATTCAACAAAGTGGTGACACGACGTCGGATCGAGAACGACTCTGTTGGAGCTTTCATCGTTACCGAAGCGCAGGGAGACGCTTTTGTTGTTTTGGAGGACATCGGGGACAAGTCGAATGTCGAAGCTCCTGCCCTCCAGATGAATTTTATCATTCAAACGACTGATGCGTACATCGCCACGCTGGATGCGGCGTTTCCGGAATGGTTCACTCTTGGAGTTGGGTTGGCGTTATCCGCTTCAGAAGCACCGCGCAAAGATCCCTATCTACGGGAGTTGCGATTCGATGCGATCGACTCTCTGGAAGAATTGGAGAACCCGACTGATGTTTTCAAGGATGGGGCGTTCTTTTCGGCAGAAAAAACGCTGCCGGTCGGATTTACCCTGTCGGAATTTCTGCTCAAAAAGGGAGGAGAGAAAAAACTCTCTGCGTTCATTCAGGCGATTGAACAGGGCGGTGAAGTCGGAAATTCCCTGCGAGTGGTTTACGGGATCGATCTAAAACCGATCGCCCAGGCCTATTTTGCCTCCTTCGGGAAAATACGAAGGCCCAAAAAATGATTGGATGATGCAGCGTTTTTTCGATTGATCAATGGCGTTCATCAGGTGGAGTCGATTTCAATATGAACTTGAGGACTGTTCTGTTTGGTGTGATCTGGCTGGTAACAATGCTGCTCGCTTTGCGTTCCGGGGCATGGAAAGCGAAGCAGAAGCAGTATGTTTCCCGCGAGGAGGCCAGGCAGATTGCCAACTATCACATGCACAAACCGCTGCATCCGGGTGGCAAAGTGAGCATGGCCGGTCAGTTTCATCTGGAACTGGTCAGTCATCGGGAGGGAACGCATCGCTTGTGGATATCCAATGCGTTCCGCCAGGAAATGGACCCGGCTGGTTTTGTCGGTCGATTGACCATCGAATACCCGGACGGCAAAAAGGAGGAAGTTCCATTTGAACGAATCAGCCGGAAAAAAGAACTGGTGGCAAAATCGGCTCCGCTGAAGGGGCAGGTCTGGCTGATTGTTGACGGGATGCTGGGCAGTTCGGTGCCGTTCAGGAGGGTGAAGTTTTTCTGGGACTACGAGGCAAAAAAGGTCGATCTGAAAATCCCCCTCGGCCTGGATCCGATGCTACCGATGCCGATCGATAATCCCTTGACCATGCAGAAAATTGAATTGGGCCGCGATCTCTTTTTTGATGAACTTCTCAGTGCGGATCAGACTGTTTCGTGTGCAACGTGCCACCGTCCGGATCACGGTTTTGCAGAACCGGTCGCCGTCTCGAAAGGAATAGCCGGTCGTCAAGGGAAGCGAAATGCACTGACAATTCTCAATACCGCCTATTATCGGTCTCTGTTCTGGGATGGACGAAGTGCCTCACTGGAGCGA
>JALWSL010000259.1 GCA_027080405.1 Planctomycetaceae bacterium | reverse complement strand
GAGAAGAAGATTCGCTCCATTCCGAGAAAAAGATTCCACATTCCCATCGCGGCGGTAACATGGGTGATGAACAGTAACGGAACCAGAAACCGACCACTGACCGACCAGGTAACTGCAACAGCGAACATATTGATCAGAACAAGCCCGATCAGTATTTTCCCTTCCACTGTTTTTCTCAGCGAGAACAGGCCGAAAACCGCCAGCAGATAGATGATCGCATCGCTCCAGGAGTAAGGTCGAAACTCGTGATAGATCTTCAGCGGAATCAACGCCAGCGCTTTCAGGGGGTTATGCCGGATCCACTGAAAGGCTCTTTTCCGACTGTAAGCCGACTTGGCCAATTCCCTTTCCAAAGTTGTCATCGCGGGAGTGGTCACAGAATCGAAGAAGTTGTATTGATCCAGATTCTGCCAGACTCCCTGATGCTCCCACGCTATTTCGGAATAGCCGGCTGCAAGTTGGGTAAGCCCCTGTGTCCCCATTGGCTTGAAAGATTTCAACACGACGCAGTTTCGAATCATCCAGGGAGAAACGACCAGCATTGTCACAACCATGAATAGAAGGATGCTGGCGAACGCATCGCGCAGCTTTTTCCGCTGCAACCAAAACAGAAGCAAGAGCATGCCGGGTATCCAAAGCAGAAATATATTACGCGACAGAATCGACAAACCGAACATCAAGGCAGCCACCGCCAACCAGCGTTTCCGGGAAGTGTGGGCAAATCTGAAAAGAGACAGAACCATCATGGCGACAAGCAGTCCCGCGATCGCCTCCGACATGATGGCTCTTGCATAAAGACGGGTGTGAAAATCAACCACAACGAACAGGAAGGCTCCCCCCAATGCGGGAATGACTCCTGCCAATCGGTAGAGAGTATATGTCACCAACCCACAGGTAGCGGAAACCGCCAATATGTTCACAAGTCGCACGGCCCAAAACTGTCTGCCAAACAGGAGATCGGTTGCTGCAATAACAAGCGGAAACAGCGGTGCACGAATTGTCGTCGGCCCGTTCGGAACATCGGACAAATGTGGAAATTCGGGATTTTTCTTCGCCGCCTGTTCATAGGGAGTGCGGAATGCCGGGTCGTTCATCTGTTCGGAAAAGCCATTGCCCTGGCTCAATTCCCAGCCAATCGAATCATAACTCGGCTCATCTCCTACCGACCAGGGAGGATTGTCCAGGCCGAACCTGATCGAGACATATCCCCAATAGGTAAGCAGCGACAGAAAGAAAAGAACAACCCCGATGTACCGGGACAATTCGTGCCGACTCAATTGGCTGTTCAATCTCGATAATGCAACGTGCATGTTTATCATTAAGCCCCGTTGTTATTGTTCTGGCTGCCACATTCTTTGCGTCTTACCCAATTTTCCAATAGGATTGACCTCTCATAATGGCGTTTGGTAAGGATCAGTCGCGGGGGACGACCAATCTCCATCGGTTCTGGATCGCCTGTTGTCGTCCTGTGCATAAAACCTGAAATCAAAGATATCATCTCATGAAGCCGAATCAGCAAGCCGAACCGTCACAGAATGTTCGGGCGTTCCGCGCCGCTTTCGTAGAAGATACTGACGAATGGTTCAATCATACCGACTTCCGTTTGACCGTCGAAAGATATGATGAGCTTGATCAGTTCCTTGAAAAAAACTTTTCTTCAGGCCAGGAACCGGAGTTGATTCTGCTTTTTCAAGCCTTTTCCGACCAGTACAGTCCCCGCGCAATTAATCGACTTTTCGAAAAACACCCGCTTTCACGTATTTTGGTTGCTTATGGCCCGTATTGCGAATCTGACGGGCGAACACGTCAACTTTGGCCCCAAACTGTTCGCGTTCCCCTCTGGAAACTTTCCCAGCGAATTGAACGTGAAATTGAAGTTCTATCGGGAAAAATCCCGGCCCTGCCTCTGACTGCAACACCAGAAGAGATCGTCCACTTCGAGTACGCCTCTTTCCCCGACTGTTCCCCAGCACCGTCTGATTCGTTTTCCACAGCCGATTCATCGACAGTCCAGGCAGTGATTTTCAGCCCGGATTCCTGCTGGGCAGAGACTCTCAAGGAAACTTTCGCAACGTGTTATCTCTTTCACTACGGCACATTGCGCACCTTGGAGGATTTAGGGGGCTTCTTGCAGGCAAATCCCGACTATTGCGGACAGATTTTTTTCGACCTCGATCCTTACCGACGAGCGACAAGAAACTGGTTCGTCGAATTTTTGATCGATTCTGGTAAAAATTACATTGCGCGATCCGGCCGATCTCCCGCAGAACCGATCGCCTCCGTCTCTCCCGGGAAAAAGCCACCCTCCTTCCCGGCAAAGACTGACAATTCCACGAAAGCTGTGGTGCATCCCGAGCAAATTGTGGCCGTTACCAATTGGCTAACTCCGCATTGTCGCAGGGAGTTAGAGCAACTTGGCATCAATCGCCTGGCCTGCAAGCTGAACCTGCCGGGAATTCTCGCTGCCGCCTCAAATAGAGTCTCCTGAAAGCAAGGTGGCGAAACTTCAGTCTCTTCCACCCGTTTTTCCAGCGTTGATTGAAGTCCGGAATCTACTTCGCAAAAAAAATGGAGAAACTCGAATTGCCTTGAATTCTGGAATCTGTTATCAACCGCTTCTCACGTCGAACTGAATGTCGACAACGTGTTGACAATGACTTGAGTTGTTCCAGATTCCCGTCACATTTTGACCCACCACTGATTCATGGATGAATCCGTCTTATTCCATTATTTATGGTAATTCGGTGTCAAGGAGTAGACTTTGAATTCACCTTCCGCTGCCAAGTTACGTGTTCTGTTTGTTGACGATGAACCTCTGATTCGAGATGTCATGAAACTGGAACTCCCTCGCATGGGGCACGATGCCACCATCTGTGAAGATGGGGAATCTGCACTGAAGGCGTTGGAGAAAAACAGTTTTGATGCGGCCATCATCGACCTGCGAATGCCCGGTTTGAGCGGGTGGGATGTTGTCGATCACATCAAGCAGGTCTCCCCCGAGACGGAGATCATCATCAGCACCGGGCATGGCAGCATGGAGGCGGCTATCAAAGCGATCCGAAAGGGTGCCTACGATTTTATTCCGAAACCGTGCAAGCTGGTGACGATTGCAAACGTTCTTCGTCGTGTCAGCGATAGACGCAATTTGACCAACAAGGCGATCGCGTTGGAAACCCGTCTCAAGGCGGTCGAAGGGACTGCAAAACTGGTCGGAGAATCTCCCGCCATGCAGCAGGTAAAGCAGACCATTTCCAAAGTTGCCCCTTCCGATTCCGCTGTTCTGGTTCTGGGAGAAACAGGAACCGGCAAGGAGCTGGTCGCACGCAGAATACATGAGGAATCAAACCGCTCGGAAATGCCATTCGTTGCGGTCAACTGCGGTGCGTTGCCGGAAAATCTCGTTGAGAGTGAATTTTTCGGACACCGAAAAGGAGCATTCACCGGGGCTGAAACTGCTCGTAAAGGCCTGTTTGAAGTCGCCAATGGAGGAACACTGTTTCTGGATGAACTGGGCGAACTCGATAAAAACATGCAGGTGAAAATGCTTCGATTTCTGGAATCGGGTGAGATCCGTCGCGTCGGTGAAAATGACGTCTTTCACGTCGATGTTCGCATCGTCTGCGCAACCAACCGGGATCTGAAAGAAATGGTTGCCGAGGGAACTTTTCGTGAGGATCTCTATTTTCGAATCAACACTTTTCAAATTCAGTTACCCCCTCTTCGCGAGCGCCAGGATGATATCCCGCTATTGGCGAAAAGCCTGGTGGCCCGTCATCTGAAAAGAGCCGAAGTTCCGGACAACATCCTTTCCCCTGAAGCGATCGAAACCTTGAAGGCCCATGTCTGGACCGGGAATGTTCGGGAACTGGCCAACGCCATCGAGCATGCGGTTATTCTTTCCGGTGGACATACCATCTACCCGGAACACCTGCCGATGAGCGTGACGAACAAAAAGAGCATCACCATCCATCGTCAACCGGAACCGGAAGTAGCGGTCGCACCGGAACCACCCCAGGAAGATACACGTACTCTGCGCGACATCGAACAGGAAGTCATCATGAAAGCACTCGAAAGAAACGGCGGCGACAAACCACAAACCGCGCGTCAACTCGGTATCGCACTGAAAACGCTTTACAACAAAC
Organism: Planctomycetaceae bacterium; assembly: GCA_027080405.1. GTDB lineage: Bacteria > Planctomycetota > Planctomycetia > Planctomycetales > Planctomycetaceae > Rubinisphaera. Next base: position 20,214 of record JALWSL010000259.1, on the reverse strand, counting down.
TGAATCAGTATGAAGCCCAGGGACAATCTGCTGCCGGATAGAGTCGTTCAATTTCGGATTGCAGCAGAAATTCATGCAACGATCCATTTCCCTGCAAAACTCCCCGCAAAACAGTATTCCTTCTTCCCTTCTTCCCGATTCATTATTGAATGTTTTTCAATCACTTCTTTTCAGTCATCAAACCAGATGCGCACGCTGGCTCGCTGTGATGCAGACCAGAAACTGCAGACGTTACAGAGTTCCGGTTATAGAGTATCCGTTTCTAATCCCTGTCAGCCCCTTCCGTGTTGTTGGCAGTCATAAAAAAGAGAAAGAGTCGTCCCATGAAATCAGTCTTCAGAACCTGTCTTTGCCTGTCGTTGATACTGGCCCCCGTTTTGGATACGCAGGCGGAGATGAAAACAGGCAGAAAGAAAACGGTACGGGTTCACGATGTCGCGTTGCACTCGAGCGGCACTCTTGAAGGACTTGTGGTCGATTCCCAGGGAAAAGCTCTGGGCGGAGCCCAGGTTTCAATCAGAAAAAACAACAAGGAAGTCGCCCTGACGGTAGCAGACCGTGATGGGATCTTCCGGGTTTCAAATCTGACGACCGGAATTTACGAATTACGATCCGGGCAGGGACAGGGCGTTGTGCGTGTCTGGGCTGAAGAGGCTGCTCCGCCGGCTGCAAAACCGCGTGTCCTGCTGGTCAGCGGCAAACTTACCGCTCGGGCACAAGCGGGACTGCTGGAAGAAATACGAGTTGTCGATTTCGCTATCCTGGGACTCTCCATCACCAGTGTCGCCCTTAGTGGTGTCGCTTTGGGGAAAGACACCAAGACGATCATTGTCAGTCCATAATCGAATCAATTTCAATTCAAGAAAAAACACCCGCTTCTTTCCCGGAAGCGGGTGTTTTCGTTTCGATAAACGCATGCACCGGAGTTGCCACTTTCCAGTTCCAGGAACGGCTCTGGTTCCAGTCTCCGGCTCTCCCTGACAGCGTTCAGGTTCCTTCAATCATCGTTTATTCCTTCATTATCTATTTCATAAACTCGGCTGCTTCATCGAAGAAGGAATCTTCAAGGCCCCGCATCTTGTCGACGGCATCTTTCAGTTCGACCGGAACGATATTCGTTCCCCTCAGGGCAACCATTTTCCCAAATTCCTTTTTCAAAGCCAGGCGGCCGGCGTGAATTCCCAAACGCGTTCCCAATACCCGATCGAATCCACTCGGACTACCGCCACGTTGCAGGTGTCCCAATGTCACCGAACGGGTTTCAACCCCCATGCGGGCTTCAATGATTTTTGCAACATGCTCACCGATTCCGCCCAGCGAAACGTGACCGAATTCATCAACTTCCTGATTCTGTGTCACATAACCGCCATCTTTGGAGAATTGTGCGCCTTCGCTGACAACGACAATCCCGTGCTTTTTGCCTTCATCCCGCCTTTTTTGAAGAACAGCGATCATGTCATCCAGATCGACCTCCCGCTCAGGGACCATGAAGTAGTCGGCACCTGATGCAATAGCTGAATAACAGGCGATCCAACCGGCATGTCGCCCCATCACCTCAACAACGAGGATACGCCTGTGAGAATCCGCGGTCGTCCGTAAACGATCAATCGATTCTGTCACAATGTTGATACAGGTATCGAACCCGAATGTCTGATCGGTTGCGCTCAAATCGTTATCAATTGTCTTGGGACAACCGATCGTGGGCAGATTCTTCTCGCCATACAGCTTGCTGGCTACACCGAGAGTATCGTCACCTCCGATGGCAATGAGCGCATCCAGCCCCAGATCATTGAATGTCTGACAGACCGCATCGATCTGATCCGGGTTTTTGAATGGATTGGTTCGCGATGAACCAAGTATCGTCCCTCCCATCGAAATGATTGGCCGGGTGATTTCCGGAGTCAGAACCATATGCTCGCCACTGATCGCACCGCGCCAGCCTTCGAGAAGGCCGATCGATTCGCCTCCCGCGTTATGGATCACCTGCACCACGCCACGAATCACCGCGTTAAGCCCCGGGCAATCGCCCCCACCGGTCAACATACCAACTTTCATAATTCCCATCTCTTTCCAGGTAAATTTGTCTGGTGTCAATCTTCCGAATCGACACTGGATACTATTCCGTGTTTTACAATGATTTTTACAATGATGAAGTGCAAAAAACGCCCCATCGATTGCTGTTAGCCGTGTTTAGAATGTCCGCTCCAGGAATGTAGTATCGATTTCGCCATCGATAAACGCCGAATGATCCAGAATCTTCCTGGCTAGCGGAATTGTCGTTTTCACACCTTCGATTTCGAATTCTCCCAAGGCGGCCCGTGCAGCTGAAACAGCCTGTTTTCGTGTTGGACGATGGACAATCAGCTTCCCGATCATTGAATCGTAATAGGGACTGATCCGATAGCCTTCATGCACGTGAGAGTCGAACCGGATCCCCAAGCCGCCAGGAACCCGCAATTTTGTGATTTGTCCCGGACACCCCCGGTAGTCATTATCCGGATCTTCCGCATTGATGCGAATTTCGATTGCCGAACCGTTCGCCTTGATTTGGCGCTGTTGCAAATCGAGTTCTTCTCCGGAAGCGACGCGAATCTGCTGCTGAATCAGATCGATTCCGGTCACCATTTCACTGACTGGATGCTCTACCTGAATACGGGCGTTGACCTCGATGAAGTAGAACTGGTTATCCTGATCAAGAATAAATTCAACCGTTCCCGCGTTGTAATAACCGGCCGACTTGATCAGCCGGACGGCTGATTTGCAGATATCTTCCCGAACCGATTTCGGCAAGTTCGGAGCCGGACTTTCCTCGATCAACTTCTGATGTTTGCGCTGGGTCGAGCAATCCCGTTCCCAAAGATGGACACAGTTTCCGTGTTGATCTGCAATCAATTGTACTTCGATGTGCCGGGGTTGTTCGATATATTTCTCGATATAGACACCGGGGTTTTTGAAGGACTTTTCCGCCTCCTGGCGAGCCGCACTGAATCCCGATTTCAGGGAAATATCATTGCGTGCAACCCGCATCCCTTTGCCTCCGCCTCCTGCGGTTGCTTTTATCAGCACGGGATAACCGATTTCTCCGGCGACCTTCAGGGCGGTCGCTTCATCGGCGACCAGACCGTCGCTTCCCGGAACGACATTCACTTTCGCTTTCAATGCGATTTCCCGGGCAGAAACCTTGTCGCCCAACTGCTCCATCGATGTATGATGGGGGCCGATAAATTCGATGCTGCATTCTCGACAGACTTCTGCGAAGTGGGCATTTTCCGCCAGGAAACCGTAACCGGGATGGATCGCCTGCACGTTTCCTATCTCAGCAGCCGAAATGATTCTGTTGATCAGCAGATAGCTGTCGGTGGCAGCAGCCTTGCCAATACAGTAGGCCTCATCCGCCAAAGAAAGGTAGTGGGCTCCACGATCAGCCTCGCTGAAGACGGCGACCGTCTCGACGCCCATTTCACGACAGGCACGGATGACCCGCAGGGCAATTTCACCTCGGTTGGCTATCAGTATTCTTTGAAACATGAATTTGTACGTCTTTACCTCTGATCGGTGAGAGCCCGCAGGCGTCCACAGGGATCATGGAAATCAGCAGTTGGAACCTGTCTCACACAGGGCCTGCCTCACACAGGGCGAACCTTGAATAACGGTTGACCAAAATCGACGGCGTCCCCATCCTTGACAAGGATTTTCTCGATCACGCCCGAACATTCCGCCTGAATCTGGTTGAAAACCTTCATCGCTTCCACCAGGCAGACAACCGTCTCCTCACTGACTTTTGACCCAACCTTGACAAAAGTCGGCTCATCGGGACTCGGAGAAGCGTAAAAGGTGCCCACCGTCGGGCTGACAATATCAATCAATCCGTCATCGGTATTCGATTCGCTTGATTCACCAGCAGGGGCATTCTCAGCAGCACCTGGTGCAGCAGTTGGTACAACCGGTGCCATTGGAGTCGCCACCGGAGGCGGCGCCACAGGTGGAGCCAGATGATACGCCGGAGGGCCGACCGGAGCAACAGGCCCTTCTGCACTGCCACGTCGCAATCGCCAGTGCTGATCTCCCTGTCGCAAATTGACTTCCGTGACACCATGTTGTTCCATCATTTCAATCAGTTCGCGCAACTGCTCCAGATCGAAAGAACTGTTGGAACTTTGCCTGCCTGTTGACTTTGCTTTTTGCGGCATCGAGTTTGCCCTTGCCCTCAAATTTGGATCGAAACTGGATCGGACTTCTGTAGGGAACCACCCACAGGAACCCGATCGCATCCCGGTTCCCAAACCGGAATAACCCGGCACGGCTGATGCATTCTGATCGCCGTAACCAAACTGACATTTTCCTGTAATTTGCGAGCTGTTCGCAAACCATTACCGTTAGTAATATGAACGTGAAAACAATTTCTCTCAAAAAGAGAGAATCGCCTGTTCCAGTTCTTTCGGAACCGAGGAGAGCACTTCCCTCCCCTGTTTTGTCACCAGAACGTCGTCTTCTATCCGAATCCCTCCCCAACCGGGGAAGTAGACACCAGGTTCGACAGTAACAACCATCCCCGGTTTAAGAAGATGATCCGCTTGAGGAGACATGCGGAGCGACTCGTGCACCTGTAAACCGAATCCGTGCCCCAATCCATGATTAAATTTCGAACCGACCCCCGCCTGTTCAATCGACCTGCGCGCAACGCGATCGATCTGGCGTGCTTCCACACCGGGGGCAATTGCTTCAATCGCCTTCTCCTGAGCCGTTTTGACAATTTCGTACATACGTCGAAATTTGGACGAGATGCTACCTGTGATGATCATGCGAGTCAAGTCGCTGACATATCCGGAACCCATTTTCGCCCCCCAATCAACCAGGATAAACGGGCTGTCTGAACAAAATGTCCCTCCCGGGCGGGCATGTGGCAGAGCCGCGTTTGGTCCGACAGCGATAATGGTATCGAAACTTGCGCCCAGCGCTCCAAACCGCCTCATTCCTGTTTCAATCGTATAAGAAGCTTCCTGCTCGGTCATCCCCGGCGTCAGAGAGGCCCGCAGATAATCAAATCCCTTTTCCGCTGCTCGAATTGCCGAGCGAATCTCCGCGATCTCATCGGCGTCTTTCACTTCCCGCAGTGGCTCGACCAAGCCGCTAATCGGAACCAGTTCTTCCTTTTTCAGTGCCGATTTCAACCGGGAGACCGCGGCGTAACTGAGAGCCGTCGCTTCGAATCCGACTGCGCTGATCCGTTGAGCCGAAATGAGTTTCGCAGTCGCATCGATGAGTGTTTGAGTGACTGGCCGAATCGCGACCTCTACCTCCGGACATTCCCGGGACAACTGCTCGGTGTATCGTCCATCGCTGATCAGTCGCTCAAAATCGGGGCCAATCAGCAGCCAGGTACTGTCTCCCGAAAAGCCGGTGAGATAGCGGACGTTGGTTTCATCGCAAATGAGAACAGCGGGCACCCTCTTTTTTTTGATCAGTCGTTTCAATTTATCCCGGCGGGCAGGATATCGGTGGGGGGAAATCATGACTGGACTCTCTCCTGCATGGGATTTAATAACGGCAGATTCAATAACGACGAAGTCGAGAATTGCGGAATCAAAAACGGTTGGACTGGGGCCAATCCGGGGCTCGTGCTCCAGGATCGTGTGACACTCGCCATCATGTTATACCCATTCGGGCCGGGGATAACAGGTTGCAATTATTGGAACCCCATCTTTCCAAAGAGAGATTCATCGTTTGCTCACCCGCTGATTCGCCCAGTCATCGGTGTTGTAGGTTAAGCTTTTCAGTCAGATGGAACAATGGACAACAAAATGGACAACAATACAACAGGCAGAAAACAGGTTGACCAGGGCGTAAAATCATTCATCTTTTCAGGTATGCCGCTCCCCCGGTGTGCCTGCTTCTGAAACAGATGCAGCAAACAGGACAATCTTGTATAATATCAGTGCCAGGTGACCGTGAAACATCCGCGAGAATTCAGGGAATAGGCCAACACCATGCCCGCGTTCGTCCGCCTTTGGCAGTCTCCCGGTCGATCGGGGTTTCGTTTCATTGTTATTTTCGTGGTTGATTCGACAGTTGATGAAGAGGCTCATCGTTCCTTCGGGAGAAGTTCATGATCGCAGATTCCGGAAAAACACCGGCTTCCAAATCTCCGGAGGAGAGACCCGAAGATGAATACGCCAACCTCGCGACTCACGCATTGGGGTTCGTTTTGAGCCTGATCGGCTGCTACGTTCTCCTTTTTCAGGCGGTGAAAAATGCGCCAACAAAGGTTGTGGTTGCCTGTGCTGTCTATAGCGGTTCGCTCGTCGGATTGTATGCTGCATCCTCGTTATCACACATGTTCTATGATCTTGCCTGGCGACGTTTTTTTCGGACTTTGGATCAGGTTTTCATTTATCTTCTGATCGCGGGGTCTTTCACGCCGATAGCCGTGGTCTTTCTGTGGAATTGGTGGGGAAAGATTCTTTTGGTGATGATGTGGGGCTTCGCCCTGTTGGGGGTGTTGTTGGTGCTGCGCGTGAGGCACCTTTCTCCACTGGCGATGACAACGTACGGATTGCTCGGTTGGTTACCCGCCGTTTCGCTGAAAACGCTTTATGAGGTTGCTCCCTTTGAAATCCTGATCTGGATCATTGCCGGGGGGCTGTTTTATTCCGTGGGAACGCTGTTCCTGACCTTCGATTGGTACGCACGCTTCTTTCACGCGATGTGGCACACCTTTGTGATCGCTGGCAGTGTTTGCCACTTCATCGCGATTCTTCTGGCCGTGTTGTAGGGCTTCGTCCACAATTTGAAAGCAGCAAAACCAGACAGAACCCGCAACAGACAAAACCCGCGTGGAAAAGACTGCCTGTTTATCCTGTTTATATTGAAGTGAGACGCACCGTTAAATGGCAATCTTTTCAAAACCAAAACGCCGGTCTCAGCGGAGCAATCCGCATTGTCTGAGTAATGCCTGGGGGTCGGGTTCGCGTCCCCGGAATTGTTTGAACAGTTCCATGGGATGCTGACTGCCCCCGCGAGCGAAAATGGTTTCTCTCAGTTTTCGTCCCACTTTTTCGATCGCCTGTTCGTCATCCAAACCGGCCTCTTCGAAAGCAGCGAAAACATCCGCAGCGAGAACCTCGGCCCACTTGTAACTGTAGTAACCGGCTGCGTAGCCCCCAGCGAAAATATGTTGAAACGCGCAGAGCATGCGATCTCCTTCGAGCATCGGCAGGATCGATGTCTTCTTCATCACTTCCCGTTGGACATCGAAAACGGTCTGTTCCTGCTCCGGTTCGTATTCGGTGTGCAGAAGCATATCCGTCATTCCGAATGTCAACTGCCGAAGCGTGTTGGAGGCGGCTCGAAAATTTCTTGCTTCGGAAATTTTACGGAACAGGTCGTCCGGCAACGGTTCCCCTGTTTCAATATGGGAAGTCATCGCCAGCAGCGTCGGACGATGATAGCACCAGTTCTCCATGAACTGGCTGGGCAATTCCACCGCGTCCCATTCAACGCCGTTGACTCCGGAAACCTCCGGCTCATCAACTTCGGAAAGCATGTGATGCAGCCCGTGACCGAATTCGTGGAAGAGCGTTTCAACTTCCCGGAAAGTCATCAGGGCCGGTTGATCGCCGACCGGCGGGGTACAGTTGCAAACCAGATAGGCGATCGGAATCTGCAGCCCATCTTCTGTGATCCTGCGATTCAAACATTCATCCATCCATGCCCCACCCCGTTTGTTTTCGGGACGGGAATACGGATCGTAATAGAAGCCGGCAATCAACTGGCCGGAATCGTAAACGTGAAAAAATCTGACATCTTCGTGCCAAAGAGCGGCCTGACCATCAGCCGCACGAACCTCGATACCGAACAGACGCCTGACCAGATCAAAAAGCCCCTGGAGAACTTTTTCGTGCTGAAAATACTGCCGGAGCGTCTCGTCAGTCACTTCATATCGCTGCTCCCGCAAGCGTTCCGTCCAGAATGGGATATCCCAATGTTCGAGCGGTTCGTGAAAACCGTTCTGTTCGGCCAGTTGCTGGATATCGGCCAGATCCTGTTTCGCCGGTTCCCGGGAGGCATTCAGCAACGTGTCGAACATTTCCATGACGGCATCGACACTGGGAGCCATTTTTTCCGCCAGACTCATCTCGGCGTAATTGGAATAGCCCAGTAATCGGGCCTGCTGTTTACGTAACGACAAAATTCTCTCGCACAATTTGGAATTGTCGAATTCTCCGACCGAGGCACGGGAAATATAAACCAGGTGTGCCTGTTTTCGCAGTTCGCGGTTTCGGCAATGCTGCATGAACGGCTGGATCACCGGGACATCCAATGTCACCCGCCACGGGCCTTTTTCGGGTGTAGAAACCGGTTCCATTTCCGCCCGTGTTGCATTGAAGGACTGGCTGGTCAAATTTTTCAGACTGGCGGGCCACCCCTCGGTTTCTTCGATATCGGTGATCTTCATCGAATACGCCTTGGTGGCATCAAGCACGTGATTCGAAAAAATGGTAGCCAACTGGGATAAGTCCTGTGCGTTGCGATTGAACTGCTCCTTCTGTTCGCCGCTCAATTCGCTTCCTGCCAACCTGGCTGAAAGAATTTTCTGTTCGATAATCCGCTGACGGGCCGAACTGAACTGGTTCCAGTCGTCCGATTCCCGTAACTGTTTTATCGCCTTATTGATCGGTTCACTCTGCCGAATTCGTAAACCGAACTGCACCACATCGGGCAGCACTGTTTCGTACGCCTGTCGCAATTCCGGTGAATTGTTCACCCCGAGCAAATGCCCAATCGGTTTCCAGGTCTGTTCGAAAAGGCGATCGATTTCATCCAATGGGCCAAAAATCGATTCCCAATTTGCTGTCGCATTTGCCTCAAGATCCTCCAGCAGTTTGCTTGAAGTTTCCAGTAACTGCTTGACAGCCGGGATGACATGCTCAGGCTTGATCTGGTCGAACCGGGGGAGTCCCTGACGTTGGAGCAATGGGTTTTCTGTGGTATCAGACATGATTATTTCGATCTGTTTTCCGGGATGAACCGCGACATAAACGGGATGATTGTGAACGAAGGCCTCTTCCCTGCCCTCTGTTTTGTTGTCTTGTTTTACTGCCTTGTATTACTAACGGTAAAAGTTTACGAACGGCTCGCAAATTTTGGAAAAATATCAGTTTGGTTACGGCGGTCAGAACAGACCAGCCGTGCTGGGAAATATAAATGTGCTGAATTCGAATGTGTGAGCAGTTTGGTTTGTTTTCTCCACGAACACAAGTGTAGCCACAATGTCCCGGCGTGGCTGGTTCGCGACAAGCTGTATGTTTTAAGGGCATTAACCGGCAGAGCGCGCATGTTGCGCCGAAAGATGCCTGGCATAAACCGGGTAACCGTCATTTGGTGCCAGGTTGCAAGACGTAAGGCTGTAAAAGGAACGAAAAATACTGCAAATCAAACGTGATTGAACCGATCGAAGTAAAAAGAGCCGAAATAGTGTTGTAATCTGTCATTTTCGCACAGTAGAATTCGTCGTGCGGGCAGTTGTATCTATAGAATTGATTTCGTGTGACGATTTCGCAAGCCAATAATTTTCTGGCTCCCGACTGTTCCTGTTCGTCGAGGCGCTCAGCATGCTCGCTTTCTTCCGTCTTTTCTTCCGATGCAAACCCGATCGTCGACGGCGTCTCAAAAGGGCTTCCCGTTCTGCCTGCAGTGCCGAAAAACTGGAAAGCCGCGTCCTGTTGACCTCTTGGTTCGTCGCAACAGACGGTAATGACAACGCAGCAGGCAGTTCGGGTCAGCCGTTCGCTACCATTCAACATGCCTTGGATGAGGCCAAGGAAGCAGGCGACACCATTACTGTTCGAGACGGGGTGTATCACGAGAAGATCGAATTCCGGCACAGCGGGAACCGAAACGGGGGCTTCATTACGTTGCGGGCAGCCTCGGATCATGTCGTTCTTGACGGAGCCGGTGTGAATAATGGCCGCTCGGATATGGTTCGCATCGAAAACCTGAGTTACGTGCGGATTATCGGCTTCGAAATTCTCAATAATCTGGATGCTTCCGATGGTTCGGGCATTCGCATTATCGGTTCCGGAAGTCACATTCAGGTGCGCAACAACACCATTCATAAAATGCGCGGCATCAGCGCCATGGGCATCACTGTTTACGGGACTCAAAGGCGGGCGCTGTCGGGGATCGTTATCAGTGGTAACGAGATTTACGATTCCGAACCGGCTCCCAGTGAGGCTTTGACACTCAATGGAAATGTGTCGCACTTCAAAGTGCTGAATAACACGATTCACGATGTAAACAATATCGGCATCGACATGATTGGCGGGGAAAGCGACATCCAGCCGGACAATCGCCGCGTTGCACGCTACGGCGTCGTTCGTGGAAACGAGGTCTATCGTATTCGATCCACCTATGAGGACGGCTTCGCAGCGGCCATCTATATTGACGGGGGCCACAACATTGTCGTCAGAGACAACAACGTCTACCAGAGTGACATGGGGATCGAAATTGGAGCTGAAAACCGCGGCATCCAGACACACCACATCACGGTTCGCGATAATAACATTCACGATAACGACAAGGCCGGCCTGGCAATCGGTGGTTATGCCCGCACAACCGGTCGAGTTGTCGGGGCGCGTGTGTATGGCAACACCATACGGAATAACGATACACTCGATACCGGTTTCGGACAGGTGTGGCTACAGTATGCACGTAACACATCAATTATCAGAAACGATATTATTGCCGCAACCAATGGTGTGTTGATCAATACGGAACATGGTGCATTGAGAACGAGACTGCACAAGAACAGATACTTTTTCAGCGATGGAGCGGACAACGCCCTGTTTTACTGGAGGGGACGGGAAACAGTGGGCTTCGATGCCTGGGAACGCGTCTCGAAACAGGACAAATACTCCGTTTTCGCCGATTCAGCCCTGTTGGACACGCTTCTCCACAGCTTGTAGTTTCTGATTCGGCAGTTTCTGACCCGCTGGCAGTTCTTGCAGAGCCGGTTGTACCGGCCACTTCAATCTTCATGTCACATTTCGTACCGGTTTACTCACCGACGATTATTTCGATGTCATCGAATACGAGCGGATCGCGATGTGAGCAGTCTCCAATTCGGCATCGTTCACTATTTCCGTTGTAATGTTTACTCCTGATCAACATCAACCGTTGCTCCAATCCGGCCGGTTGAACCGACTCTACCCTGCTCAGCATAGTTGTCGCCGTTTCTTATGTCCAAAGCGAAGCTGGGACCATAGAGAACATGCACTGATGCGTCCACAGCCTGTCAAACCAAGTTGCGTGCGTTTCACAATAACTCAATGACTGTCGGCACGAACGACAGGATAACATGATCGTCAATTGTCGCTATTACCTTTGCCATTACCGAACGTCACTCTCGCCAGATAGACTGCCGTCTTTTCTTCGTGCGACGAGTAGTAGCTGATCCACAGCATCCCATCGTGCCAGACCATGCCGGCGTAGCTGGTGTCGCCGCCGGAAGGGAGCTTGAGGGCTTCGGTGAGCGTTCCCTTTTCCGGGTCGAGCCAGCAAAGCGATGTGCGGTGCGAACCGGCAACCAATCGGCCAACCGCGATGAAGCGGCCATCCGGCAGTTGAATCATGTTCGGACCACCGATGAACATGCCGAGCTTCTTCCAACTCCACTGGGTGTAAGGCGGTCGGGATTTTCCGATCTGACTGGCGTGAACTCCTTCTGTTCTCAGCAGGGTGTAGCACGTGTCGTCGGGGAGAAACCACACCGATGTCTCATTGGGGTAAGCTGACTCGACATGGAGCTTTGAGACAAGCGTCTCGAACTTCTTCCCGTCCGTCGTCGTGTAAAGCCGCAGCGAACGGTTGTCGGCGCGACAGCCGTAGCCGAAAAAGTACCCTTTGCCGTTGTGCCACTTGCCTCGCCACAGCCAGAAGTCCGGGTCCGCAACAGCAAACTGCTCGGTCCACTTCTTCCCGTCCGCGGTGAACCACACGAGTGACTGGTGGTGAGCCGGTTTCGTCTTGCGATTGGCCTCGCAGCCGACCAACATCAGACGGCCGTCTGGCATGATGGAGAACTTCGCTTCGCGCATGTCCCAACCGCGTAGCGATTTGAACGTGGCCACCGACTCCCACTGTTTGCCATCGTCTGAGGCAATGACTTTCAGCACGCCATCATGCGAGACATGCCCCTGACCTTCCCGGAACGTGCAGTACCAGCGACCCTTGAATCGGATCAGATCGGTAAATCCATTGTGAGGAGCTTTGTCCCAGATGCGTTGCACGCTAACGAGCACGGGTTTGGATGGTTCTGTCGCTGCGACTGTCTGAGGAAGGCAGCACATGACAAGCAGAGGGAATATGAGTCTCATCGTGGGTTCCTTTCGTTCATTAGAGTGACTCCAGTCCTCGGCGGACTTCGGCCGGAATGGGCACGGACTGATTGGCCTCCCGGTCTACCCAGACGTGAATCATGTGCCCCCAGTCTGCGGCTTCGGTCTCGCCGTCAACGAATATGCCGACTCCGCAGCGGACTGAGCTGTTACCAATCTTCTCAACGCGCAAGCCGGTCTCAACATCGGCTGGGTGAGTAATCGACCGTTTGAAAGTCATCAGCGTCTCGGCGGCGACGGGAATGATCGACGTGTCAGGCATGCCCGGCCAATACTCCCGAAAGAACTGCGTGACGGCGGTGTCCATCCATGCGTTGTAGACAGCGTTGTTGACGTGCCCATACGCGTCGTTGTCCTTCCATCGCGTGGTCACTCTTGTGAAGATGCGATACTGATTGCGGGATTCGGTGTGCTGTGGCATTGGCATGTCTTTTCGTCGTTCACGATTTCGCAATGTCCCGCCGATTTCCACGGAATTGCTTGTGCTGGTCACGGCGACTTTCCTGGCTTCGTCTAAAGTCCTGCCATGGAGCTTGATCAATTGTTATCCGGCAGTTCCCACGCAATCGTCGACTCGGAGACGACAAGCACCGTGCCGTGGCGCATCTGCTTGGCGGGAAGGGACATCTCCGGCGATCGATCCTTCCATGTTTTCAAGTCCGGGCTCGTCGCCAAACAGTAGGAGAACCTGCTTCCCGGGGCATCCCAGTACAGAAACCACTCTCCGTGCCGCTTGAGCAAAGTAGGGCCTTCGCCCATCGTGTCGACGATACTGGTGCCAGCACCGACAATCGGCGGACCCAGCGTTGTGTTGTACGGCCCCTGCATCTGTTTGCTGAATGTCAGGCGCAGGTTCTTGCCGCCCTGTTTGGGAGCCATCTCGTTCTTGATGACCATGACCCAGCGGTCATCGGACGTGTCGGCTGTGTTGCGGTCGCCGTGAGCGATGTACGGATCGATCACACCATGTTCCGGATTCTGCGGGCTGAAGAAGAGCTTCGGTTTGGAGAACGTCCTGAAGTCTTTCGTCCGCGCGGCGTAGGTGCGATGGTCGTAGCCGTGGGGGTCGGCTGAACCGTCGTCGTCATTGAGTTCGGCGAGCGTCGTGGAACTCCACAGAATGAGGAATTCGCGTCTTTCCGGATCCCAGTGCAGTTCGGGTGCCCACGTGTTTTTCACGCCGGTAAAGTCACCCCAGATATCGATCTTCTCCGGGTTGCTCCAGTGGACCAGATCTTTCGAGTGTGCATAGCCGATGCTGCGGGAGTTCCAACTGGTAGTCCAGACGATATGGAAGATACCGTCATGATGAAGGATCGACGGATCGCGCGTGAGGCTCTCATCTCCCCATGACGGGGCAGGCAGGACGACTTTGCCTTCGTTCAGCCAATCGAACTTCAACCCGTCTCGGCTGTATGCGAAGTAAATTCCTGCCTCGCCGTTACCCAGAAAATAGGGCAGGAGAAAAACGTCTCCCGCCCGCGCCGCACCGCCAAGAGCCAACAGCAGGACCATCATCATGCCCAGAAGTTGCTTTCTCATTTCTTCCTCTTCCGATGACCTTTGACCAAAGACCTATGATACTTCCTCACCGCCGCGAATTTCGGCATTCAATTCATGAAGTTGGGTAGGGCCGACTGTACCGGCCATTTCAGTCTTCATTTCACTCTTCATATCACTCTTCGTGTCGGTTTACTCACCGATGCTTTGCTCGATGCTCAATGTTCGATGTCGTCGAATGTGAGCGAATCGCGGTGCAAGCAGCCTCCAATTCGGCATCGTTCACGATTTTCAATAAATGATGACTCCTCATCAACCGTTGCTCCAGTTCGGCCGGTCAAACCGACTCTACCCTGCTCCCCAACTGTTCGACCCTTCAGAAAGAGCGATCGTGGGCCGTAAACTTGAGACCACATTTCCCACAACGGACAGCTTTGCCAAGAACCGCGTGCCCTGCTGCGAATCCGGTTCCACATGAAGGACAGACAATCACGATGCGGTCTTGCTGCTCCTGTTCGATTTCTTCTGCTGCGTCCACCTTTTCCACTGGATAGGCCGCAGTAAAGCGCGGCTGCTGATTCTGTTCAAGTTGCAAGCGACCGTTGCGCTCAATCGCCAGGAGAACACCAATCAGTTCACCGAAAATGTTCAACCCCAGAGAGAGCGGCAGAGCCACACAGGCAACGATAATCCCGTATTCCCGATATCCATTCACGGCCAGATAAATGACCGCCAAAAAGCAGCTGGTGAAAACAATGGCGGCTATGACAATCGCCCCATCTGCAATGAACTTCAATACGGGAAATGGATTTCGTGACATGCATCACCTGCAGGGAGATTGCGAACCTCGGAAACAACCAGTCTAAATCGCCCCAACGGAGCATTCAACAATAAAATGGAAGGATCAACAGTTCTTGATATCCGCTGATTTCAGGAAGAACACAACCGTTTTACCCGCTGTTTTGCACTCTGTCAGAATGAATTGTCCCTGCTTGGGTTGAATCTATCAAAAAGCGTGTTAACCTTGCTGAGATTTTGCGCCCGTTTTCGTGATTTGGGGGATCGTTCTGCAATCACGAGACTGTTATTTGATATTAACGACTTGCAAAAAAGGTACATCTTCCGTGCCACGTCGTGACGACATACATAAAATCATGATCATCGGTTCTGGCCCGATTGTGATCGGTCAGGCTTGTGAATTCGATTATTCGGGAACGCAGGCCTGTAAGGCACTTCGGGAAGCAGGGTATGAAGTGGTGTTGGTCAACTCCAACCCGGCCACCATCATGACCGACCCGGAAACAGCCGACCGAACCTACATCGAGCCGATTACGTGGGAATATGTGGCGAAAATTATTGAGAAAGAACGTCCCGATGCGGTTCTGCCAACTTTGGGGGGACAGACCGGCCTGAACACTGCGATGGAACTGTATCGACGCGGCATCTTCGAAAAGTACGGCGTCGAAATGATCGGGGCCAAGGCAGATGTTATTGTCAAGGCGGAAGAGCGCGACGAGTTCAAGGCGGCGATGTCGAAAATCGGTCTCGATGTCCCGCGCAGTGCCATTGTGCACAACATGGAGGAAGCGCATCGGGCATTGGAAGAGATCGGTTTGCCCCTGATCGTCCGTGCCAGTTTCACGCTTGGCGGGACCGGTGGCGGTGTCGCCTATAACCGTGAAGAATACGATACGATCGTGCGTAAGGGCTTGCAGCTTTCTCCCGTTGGCGAGGTGCTGGTAGAAGAATCGCTACTCGGCTGGAAAGAGTACGAAATGGAGGTGATGCGCGACAGAAACGACAACTGCGTCATCATCTGCTCGATTGAAAACTTCGATCCGATGGGAGTGCACACAGGTGACTCCGTCACGGTCGCCCCGGCTCAGACACTCACTGACAAAGAGTATCAACGTATGAGAGACGCCACTTTCGCCTGCATGCGGGAAATTGGTGTTGAAACGGGCGGCTCGAATGTGCAATTCGCCGTCCATCCTGAAACCGGGCGCATGACCATTATCGAAATGAATCCGCGTGTGAGCCGTTCGAGTGCGCTGGCTTCCAAAGCGACCGGGTTCCCCATTGCGAAAATCGCTGCCAAGCTGGCAGTTGGATACACACTGGACGAAATCCCGAACGACATTACGCGGGAAACACTGGCCTGCTTCGAACCTTCGATCGATTATGTCGTCACCAAATTCCCTCGATGGACATTCGAGAAATTCCCGGATGCCAATTCCGAACTGACTGTCCAAATGAAGTCGGTCGGCGAAACAATGGCCATCGGACGCACCTTCAAGGAATCGTTCCAGAAGGCAATGCGCGGTCTGGAGGTCGGGCATTTCGGTTTCGGTGGAGGCAAAAACGATTTATGGGATTCCGATTCCCGTCCCACGAAAGAGCAGATCCGCAGAAAACTTTCGATTCCCAATGAACACCGCATCTCCTATTTGCGATACGCGTTACTTTCCGGAATGACGATCGAAGAAATTTTCGATCTGACCCAAATCGACTTCTGGTTCCTCAGGCATCTCGAAGAACTGGTTGCGACAGAAAAGGAACTGCGCCGTTATTCCAATCTGGAAAGCTGTCCCCGGGAACTGCTCCTGCGGGCAAAACGGGAAGGTTTTTCTGATCAGCAACTCGGTTCCTGGTTGAATGTGTCCCAACTGCAGGTACGCCAACATCGAAAAGAAAAAGGGATCGAGGCCGTTTTCAAACAGGTCGATACCTGTGCGGCCGAGTTCGAAGCCTACACTCCCTACTTCTATTCATCATATGAGCAGGAAGATGAATCTCCGCCCCGCACACCTGAGAAACCCCGACGCATCATCATTCTGGGGGGTGGCCCGAACCGGATCGGTCAGGGGATCGAATTCGATTACTGTTGCTGTCAGGCTTCCTTTGCTCTTGAAGAATTGGGCATCGAAAGCATCATGGTCAACTCGAATCCTGAAACGGTTTCGACGGACTACGATACTTCCGACCTCCTATTTTTCGAACCTCTGACACTCGAAGATGTCCTCAATATCTGCGATCGCCTCGAACCGGATGGCGTTATCGTACAGTTCGGCGGACAGACACCCCTGAACCTTGCTCGCGGTCTTGAAGCCGCAGGTGTCCCTATCATCGGTACTTCTCCCGATATGATCGACGCCGCCGAAGACCGGGAAAAATTTCAGGAGATTCTGAATCAACTCAACCTGAAGCAACCTCCCAATGGTATCGCCATCGATGTCGAAGGGGCCTGTGCCCAGGCGAAGCGGATCGGTTACCCGGTTCTGGTTCGGCCCAGTTACGTTCTCGGCGGGCGCGCGATGCAAATCTGTTATGATGAAGCGTCTCTTGTCAAATATATGAGTGAAGCAGTCGATGCGTCGCCGGATCGTCCGGTACTGATCGATAAATTCCTGCAGGACGCGATCGAAGTAGATGTCGATGCCATTTCCGATGGCGAAACAACTGTTGTGGGCGGGATCATGGAGCACATCGAGGAAGCAGGTATCCATTCCGGCGATTCCGCCTGTGCCATTCCTCCCCACTCTCTTTGTGAACAGACGATTGATGAAATTCGCCGCGCCACCCACTCCCTGGCTGGTGAACTCGAGGTTCATGGTTTGATGAATATCCAGTTCGCTGTCAAACAGGAGCAGGGGAAGGACACCGTCTACGTGCTGGAAGTCAACCCTCGCGCCTCCCGAACCGCTCCCTTCGTCTCCAAGGCGATCGGCAGGTCGCTCCCCCGTATTGCGGCGAAGGTAATGGCTGGCGTTTCATTGAAAGAACAGGGAGTGACCGAAGAAATCTGGCCTACGTTCACTTCAGTCAAGGAATCGGTCTTTCCGTTCTCCCGCTTTCACGGTGTCGATATCGTCTTGGGGCCGGAAATGCTTTCCACCGGCGAGGTCATGGGAATCGACGAAACATTCGCGACCGCTTTTGCCAAAAGTCAAATCGCGGCCGGTTCTTCCATCCCGACATCCGGAAAAATATTCATCAGCATGGCAGGGGATTTCAAAGAACGAATCATTGAACCAGCCAGGAGACTGACGGAACTTGGCTTCCAGCTCGTCGCCACATCGGGGACGGCTCAGTCCCTCAGACAGGCGGGTATTCCTGTCGAAGTGGTCAAGAAGGTACAGGAGGGCCGCCCGAATCTACTCGATTTCATGGCCAATGGCGAGATCAGCTTCATCTTTAACACACCAAGCAAACGGGGACCGAAAACAGATGAAGGCCGCATCCGGGCCGCTTCGGTCGCCTATGGCGTTCCCTGTGTGACGACACTTCCCGGTTGCCTGGCAGTCATCAAGGCGGTCGAAGCCTTCGCCACAGATCCCACTCCCAGGGTAAAAGCGTTGCAGGACTGGATGCAATAAACCGCGAGGCTGCTCCTGATTGCAATTTCAACAGGCTGGCCGTTCGACAGGCTGACTGCACCTTATGGCAGAGGCTTCATCATGCCATGAAAACGGAATACCCACGACCGTCTCTTTTTTCGTGTGCCGCTGTCTCGGATCCCGTGCCTCGTGTGCATCTCTTTCACAAAACCTGGAAATCCGGGCGGTTTGCGATTGGAAAACCGCTATTTCTTTTCGATCGTTACTTCAACTTGCACGGCTGGGGCCCGGTTGCCCGATTCATCCATCAAGGTTGCTTTCGGGGCGGTGCCGAATCCGTAAATCAGACGGGCCGGGAGAATGATGTCCCGCTCGAAACTCAACAGCAAATCGGTCTCTCCCGGCTCGATGGTGGTGCACCGATTCGTTCCTTCTGCATCGATAATAGCAAAATCGGAGGCCGCAGCTCCCGTCAGTTTCTCGACTTCCACAAAATGGGCGTTGACCCTGTTTAGAAATTTCGATTTTCCTTTCGGCTGCAAGATGGCCGTATCAAGAATCGGGCCGGGCCAATTGCCGACAGGGTTGTTGTATTGCGTGCATATAATTGCCCGTCCAATCTCACGCCCCAATTCCTGATAGCCGGCGTTATCCAGATGAACGCCATCTTTCATCGTTCGCCCCAACGCGGGCACCAGAATCGCGTTGGGATCCCGAAGGGTAAATTGCCGTTCTGCCTCACGCAACGCCATGTATCCGCCCCTTCCCTTGTACAAGGAAGGCCCCAGTTGGATGATGACCGCCAGCATTTTGGGGTTTCTGGCTGCCTCGCGGACTCGTGCAACATGAGCGGTCAGTTCTTCCAGGTACTGCTTTGTGTTGAGGTTGCCGCCGGTGTCGTTTTCCCCCTGGTACCACAAAAAGACGTCCGCCTTCTGGCCCGCCTGTTCAATTACGGGAAAAAGCCCCTGATACCCCGGTTGCCCGGGATGCCAATATGAAATCGGTTTCCCGCCGCTGGCAAAACCACACATGCGAATTTCTATTTTCTGTTCCTTCGCAACCTGCTGGGCGGCAGCAACCCACGGGCCGACTCCAGCTGTTCCCATGTGTGGAAGTGGATCCTGTGCAACCACAAACTTTTTCAGGTTCGGGGCATACATTTTCACCTGTTCGTTCGGTTGCGGCCCTGGAAGCTTTGCCCGTCCGCACGCATTCGATTGACCGGAAAGTATCCACAACGAACCATTGTGCCCCTTGGCAACCGGGTCCGATGCACAAAGCGATGAGCAGAAAACGGGATGGACAATCCCAGCCAGCAGAAGAAAGAGGGAACGCACGGCATTTTCCTTTATGTGAAACATTCAGAGAGTTCGGCGCGTAAAAAAACTTCTCCCATTCAGACGGTTTGAAACAAAGGGAGAAGAAATAGTGGCGCAGAGACCACTTGATACGTAACGTTTTCGGGTATTTTACAAGTGAAAAAATTGGAATAACATTCAGCGCCAGTCTGGAAGATTACTCGTGGCAGTCCCATCAGGAAGCAATTATGTGAACTGGCTGAAAATCAATCCTCTTTCTTCTTGACCTTTTTCTTTTTACCGATAGTCGTTTTCACAATGCGAACCTTCGGCAATCCAAGTGCCGTCATGCTATCGTTCCAGCGATCTTCCTCTTTCAGCTGAGCAATACGCTCGTCCCTTTTCAGAACGTTACGCGCTCTTACCAGCCCTCTGCTTGCTTTCAAACTGCTGTCAAGTGACATGCTACTCCACTCTCTTAATAATGAATATCACCCAAATGTATGATTATCGAGTGCTCGCGCACCCCTCCCGGCTTCTACTGCAGAAGAGGCGAAACGGTAAACGCTAAACACTGTTTCGTCAAGCCAGAGAAGCGTTAATCGACAATTCCGCGTCGTTTCAATTCAGAAACAACCGTACTGACAATGCGAGTCACTTCCTGAGTGTTGAACTCGACAT
>JALWSL010000258.1 GCA_027080405.1 Planctomycetaceae bacterium | reverse complement strand
GTCGATACGATTTCCCTGTTGAACCTGTCGATCGTGGGAGGCTGGCTTCTGCTTGTTCTCAGTGGAAAGAACATGGGCGAAGCCGCCCGCCTGTGGGTCTTTCTGCTTCCTCTGATGCTTTCCGTTGCCGCGTCTGCCTGGAACAATTTTTCACCACAGGGCAGTTCTTCAACGCAGAAAGAAATGGAAAGAGAAGGGGCGGAATTTGAACCGTTCCCGTTTGCGGTATGGAGTACCCTGTTTTTCGCCCAGGCGCTGCTTTGTCTGGTCGCTATTTCTTCTCTTGATCCGTTCGGCTTCAGCGATGTGTAAGCGATGTGTAGATGCGCAAAAGCGATACGCGACAGGGGCTTTCATTCGCGGGATCAGGTTGGGTGAATTATGCTGATTCCTTCGGCAAAAAAAGTTTGGCTCCAGTCGACTGGTTGTCGATTCGATGAGTGAAGGTGGGGAGTTCTCTGTTCCAGGCTGCGCGTGACCGCTTATGAATCGCTACCGTTTCGATCTCTTGACGATATGCCTTCTGCTGGCATCGCTGTTGCCGCTGGCAGGTTGTGCCAAGGAGCAAATCGTTTTTCAGGAGGTCAAGCATCCCCACGAGCGACTGAAAGTATCCGAGCTGAATCAGTATTTACGGATCATCAAGTCGTTGCCCGATAAAAAGCCCCCGGCTTTGCCTCCCCTGTTTACACCGGTTCCGCAATGGGATTCCAGACGTGAGCTTTCAGTAAAAGGACTCATCAAGGAGGAAAAGAAGAAGTTGCCCAATCGCTGGTTCTCGGAAACAGTCCTCTCGAAATTGAGCAACAACCGCTCGTTGACAATTGCCCTCAAGAAGGAAAACCTTTCGATCGAGCAGTTTCTGGGACTGACTGAAACGATTGCGATGGCCGCTGCCCGTACACATTGCGAGAACATCGATGAATTGCGGAGGATTGTCCGAACGGGAAAATACGAACTGTCGCAACTGATGAAGATAGAGGGAGTTTTTTCCGGTTTTCCCGAAGAGGAACAATACGAAATCATTCGAAAAGCGGCCTGGCTTTCACGTCTGGATCGTGCCAGAAACATGCTGAAAATTCCGGAAGAAAATGTCGCCCTGCTTCGCAGACATTGGGATGTCCTGAAACGGTATCTGCCCGAAGATGCCTTGAGAGATCCGTTAGCCGATGTTGTCGATATTCTGACCGTCTACGGTGTTCCTTTTGAAGAAACGCCTTCCAGCGGATTCGACGACAAGCTGAAATGGTCGCCTGACGACGAAACGGCTTACATCGGGAGGGTCAGCCCATCGTCCCTGTCTTCAGGTTCGAACTGAGTCCTTCCAATAAATTGGCATCCGAGACTGGCAGGATAGGCAGATCGATTGTAGAGTGCATTGCAATGTGGCAGCCTCATCGATAACCCTGGTGTGAAATCCGTTGGCATCCCACGTGACCCCGGCTGTCCGCAGACAGGAAAATGCCATGAACGAAGCATCCATAAATGCCCCCGCAGCGAAACCCGAAGAGGAAACCACGTTTGAGTACGATCCCGCGTACATCAATTCGCTGCGCGAGTTGTATGTCATGGGAAGACTTTGGGTGGCCAGTCTGGTCTGGTCGATGGGCTATTGTGCGATCTTCGCCTACCGCTCTCCGGATGCGAACGAACCTGTGACGATCATCTGGGGAGTGCCGAGCTGGGTGATGTGGGGGATCGCGTTGCCCTGGATCGTCAGCAGTGTGGCGACAATCTGGTTTGCCCTGTTTTATATCAGGGAAGATGACGCCGATCTGCTTGCCGCGGAAGCGTCACTCGAAAACTGCTCCAGAAAATCGGAAGGTGACGTCCTGTGAAACATTCGTTATCCGATTTGCCGACAGGATTGGTCCTGGCGATATCCGATGCCAACGCGGCTCTGGTTACGTTCGGGGTTTATTCTCTCGTTGTGCTCGGGTTGGCGATACTGAGCCATCGCCTGCTCTCCAGTCGCAGTTTCCTGGCAGAGTATTTTCTGGGCAGCCGCAGTCTGGGTGTCTGGCCGTTCATGTTTACTTTCGCCGCAACGAGTGCCTCCGCCGGTTCGTTTGCCGGTTTTCCCTCGCTGATTTACGCACATGGTTGGGTACTCGCACTCTGGATTGCCGGTTACATGATGGTTCCACTGATCGGCATGGGCCTGCTGGCGAAACGTCTCAACCGGATTGCCAGACAATCCGGAGCAATCACCCTCCCGGAGTTGATGTATTCACGGTTTGGGCATGGATCGGTCGCCGTGGTGGCAACCGCCCTGATCGTCTTTCTGCTGACATTCTATCTGGTGCCGCAATTCAAAATCGCCAGCATCATTTTGCAATCGTTGATGGCTGATGTCCCCCTCTGGCATCAAACCGCCTTTCTGTTGGGTTCGGTCACTTCAACAATCCCGTACCTTGATCAGGCAGATCCCGGCTATCTTCTGGGCCTGCTTTCCTTTTCACTGATGGTCATCGCCTACACCTCGTTGGGCGGATTTCGCGCCGTTGTCTGGACGGACGTTTTACAGGGCATCGTGATGTTTACCGGAGTGATCATCATGCTGGCACTTGTTCTTCAGCAGGTGGGCGGCCTTTCAAAAGCGACAAACGCCCTGGCGGAGATGACGCCTCCCGTTCTTTGCGAAGTGGAATTCAGCCGAACCGATAAAAGTCCAGCCGGGCCAATTCAAATACCGAGTGAAAGCTGGTTCGAACTAGACGGTTCACCGGGGAAACGCTCCCGTCTGTTTCGCATCAACGAAATCGCCCGCATCCCCGAAAAGAAAAATAGATCTCAGGCGGTCAAATGTGTTGAGATTCTCAGTCCATACGAACGGAATCTGTTTCAGTCATGGAAACAGAAAAAGGAAGCCGTTCTCGTTCCGGAGAACGTCGGGATCAAACTCACCGATGAAAAACCGTACCAGTATGGAGCGGGGAAAACGGGAGTTTATGTCTCTGCACCGGGGCCCAACTTCAACGATGTCAACGGGTTTTTGCCGATCGCGTTGGCGATTTCGTTTTTCATGTACTGGGCGATCGGTGGAGCCGGACAGCCGGGGAGTATGGTGCGGTTGATGGCTTTTGACAGCATTAAAACGTTGAAACGCGCCTTGGCGCTGTTGGTGATCTACTTCGGTGTGATTTACATTTCGCTCGTCCTTATTTTCTGCTGTTCCCGCGTGTTGATTCCCGGATTGGATCAAACGCCGGATCGCATCATGCCGTTGTTGTCGATGCATCTGGCATCAACTGCGGGAATCCCCTGGTTGGGAGGGCTGTTGATGGCGGCCCCCTTTGCAGCGGCGATGTCAACCGTTGACAGTTTCATGCTGATGATTTCCTCCTCGCTGGTACGGGATATCTATCAGCGCGGCATCAACCCGCATGTCAGTGAAAAAACGGTCAAAAGGCTCAGCTACTTCTGCACGGTAGCCATTGGGGTGATCGTCATGCTGGCTGCGGTGAACTCGCCGAAATTCTTGCAGATATTGATTGTCTTTACCGGAGGCGGGCTTTCTTCCGCCTTTCTGATTCCCATTTTTTATGCGATGTACTGGCCGCGCTTCAATAATACCGCCGCGATTGCCTCGATGCTTGCCGGGTTCTTTTCCTACCTGAGCCTGTACGCAGCGGGAGTCTACATTCATCAGGCAGCCAAGCCGTACCTGCTTCTTTCGCAAGACCCGTTCCTGTGGGGCCTGGTTGTTTCGGCGGCAGTCGGTTACTTCGTCTGCAAAGCGACACCCCCCGCTTCACTGGAAATCCAGAAGAAATTTTTCGGCCGCAGCAATTAAGGCCCGAGCTGTTGCATTATGCAAAGCGACACGGAACGGCACGTAGACAACATCTATTGCAATCAACAGCCGTGGGGTGCGCCGGGACGCACCTTTGAATATTCCTTACTCGATACGTTACAACGCACCGTTCTTTTCTGTCCTGTCGTTCTGGCAAATCAAATTAACCCCCGAAACACAAATAGCCCAGCACGGCTGGTCTGTTCTGACCGCCGTAACCAAAATGGGATTTTCAAAAGTTTTCGCACCGTTCGCAAATTTTTACCGTTGATAATACAGAGGAAGTTATCACGCCAAGCCGCCAGGAGTTTTCCATACTGGATTCCCAAACGAGTGAGATCGAATAAAACCGCTTTGGAATATTCCCCTAACCTCTCTCTTTTCCTTTTTTTTGTGTCTTCGCGTCTTTGCGTGAGATTAGTTTCTCGCAACGGCCAGTCATTGCAAGCGGAACGGCGCCAGCCGTCCGGTAGCCGAAAAGAATGGGCAGGTACAGCCGACTGTTCTTTTTGTTTCTCGCAAAGTTCAAGGTGTCGCCATAGTCATACTCGTGTACCGATTGCGAGTCATCGTAGTCGAAGGAAGTAGTCTCCTTCAAAGTTCGCTGTTACGTTTTCATCGGAATCCAGTTCAAAAACGACAGTCGTTTCGCCTATTTTGCCACGTCCAACCCGTTGAAGTTCTTCGTAAACGCACGCTTTGATTTCTTCAACAATTCCCACTTTCGTACACTTCTGGAGGTCTGCGTCAGTATTGAAAAACACATATGCGCGGAATCCCTCCACGCCCTGTGGCAAGATGTGAAAGTCGTAGAGTGGGCAAGCATTCTTGAAACGACTGACTACGGTGTCTTTCACGACATCAAGACCATGATATTGCCGTTCCATCATATTAGATGCGCGGTCTAGTTCTTCGTCGCTAGGAATCCTGTTCATTTTGGTACCGCCTTCCAAACCCAACCTTCCTTCTCGAAACGGTAAAAGTTGCTCAGAAAATCAACTTCATTCTTAAAGAACCCCGTCGCTTTCAAGGGATCATGCGAAAGCAAGGTAGCAAGATACAAGGGTGTGCTGTGCACACCAATTGTGACGTTGTAATAAATGGAAAGCATCATTGCTATTGTAGACATCAATATGGTCCGCACAGCAGATCCTACGTCACTGCTCAAACGCAAGGAAATCTATCCCGATTCGGTTGATAGTTCCGATGTGATCCTCTTCAGCTACAACCGCCAACAACAAACCACAACCGTCACCGATCAGGGCGGCACGGTTCACAGTTACGATTACGACAAACTCGGGCGGCAAACGCAGGATCGCATCACCACCTTGGGAACGGGGGTTGATGGATCCATCCGGCGGATCGCCTCCACTTACGATGTACGCGGAATGCGAAAAGAACTGACTTCCTACGATAATGCAACAGTTGGCTCAGGAACAATTGTCAACGAGGTGTTGCATGCGTACAATGATTTCAGTCAATTGACGACTGAATATCAGTCCCATTCGGGAGCAGTCAACGTGTCTACGACGCCGAAGGTACAGTATGATTATGCGAATGGTTCGGACAACACGATCCGTCCCACAGCGATGACATACCCCGATGGTCGCGAATTAAATTACAACTACGGCACAGCGAACGGAATCGATGACGCCAGTAGTCGAGTCGCTTCTCTACTTGACAACGATGGCGCCACACACTTGGTCGATTATTCCTACCTCGGACAAAACACGTTTGTGATCGCAGACGATATCGAACCGGACATTAAATGGACGCTCGTGGATTTGACCGGCACCAATGATCCGAATACCGGCGATATCTATTCCGGATTTGACCGTTTCGGTCGCGTGAAAGACAACCGCTGGTACGATTACGGCAGCTCTACCGATGTGGACCGCATCAAATACGGCTACAACCGGGCAGGCAACCGCACGTATCGAGAAAACACCGTTGCCGATGCACTCGGAAAACACTTCGACGAACTCTATGGCAACGACGTTATTCAACGTCTAAAAGACCTTGAAAGAGGAACGTTGAATGCAGGAAAAACCGCAGTCACGGATAAATCATTTGCCGAGTGTTGGTCGCTCGATGAAACCGGTAACTGGAAAAAGTTCCTCGAAGACAACAACGGCAACGGCACATGGGATTTGGATCAATCGAGAACCGCGAACGATGTGAATGAAATCACGAACATCACAGAAACTACCGGTCCAAGTTGGATCACTCCGGTTTACAACAAACCCGGAAACATGGCGACGATGCCACAACCTGCCGACCCAACAAGTTCCTATACTGCGACCTACGATGCGTGGAATCGTCTCGTCAAAATCGAAGACGGAACCACCACCGTTGCAGAGTACGAATACGATGGCACCAAACGGCGAACCATGCAAAAGAAATACGTCGCTGGTGTATTGAATGAAACAAGGCACCTCTACTACTCCAAAGATTGGCAAGTTCTGGAAGAACGCATTGATTCATTCACAACAGCAGAATCCCAACACGTCTGGGGCTTGCGATACATCGACGATTGCATTTTAAGAGATCGAGACACCACAAACAACGGCACTCTCGACGAAAGATTGTACGCCCTTCA
Source organism: Planctomycetaceae bacterium (assembly GCA_027080405.1). Classification (GTDB taxonomy): domain Bacteria; phylum Planctomycetota; class Planctomycetia; order Planctomycetales; family Planctomycetaceae; genus Rubinisphaera. The sequence continues at coordinate 518 of JALWSL010000258.1, read as the reverse complement.
GGATGCCAACTGGAACGTAACCGCCCTAGTCAACTCCAGTGGAGTCGTTCAGGAAAGATTCGCCTACTCCGCCTACGGACAACCAGAATTCCTCAATGCATCGTTTGTAACACAATCTTCATCAGCTTCCAACTGGAATATTTTGTATGCCGGTTATCGCTGGGAAGAAGTAACGGAACTGTTCCACGTCAGAAACCGTGTATATCATTCGGGACTGGGTACGTGGGTGCAACGTGATCCATTGGGACTGAGTGCCGGAGCGAACTTGTACGCGTATGTAAACAATTCCCCAGTAATTTTTGTCGACCCAAGTGGTGAGCTGTTTGTTGTGTTAATAGCCGTTGCAGTCGCGGGGGCGATACTATTAGCACCCACATCTGCAGGCGCCCCTGCTCCGAGGGCAATCGCATGAATTGGCACGGCAGTTGCATTGTAGCAGGATCGGTGTTTGAGACCAGTACGGTCTCGTTATGCGCAGGGATATTTGCAACTTTAACTGGAGCCTTTTGTAATGTTTA
>JALWSL010000257.1 GCA_027080405.1 Planctomycetaceae bacterium | reverse complement strand
GGGCGCGCCCTCATCATCCCCCCTTGAAGTTTGTTGAAACAATCCACAAGAAAAAATGAGAGCAACATCTCTCACAATGCGCAATCCCCCATTCTACCGATTCTTCCCGAAAGTACGCGCTGGCCATCCTTCCAGTCGTGTCCTACCATGTCCCCCGTCTTTCTCTGGTGGGGTGTGATTGGTGAGGTGTGGCTGGTGGGGGTGTTATTTGCCTGCTCTCTGCGATTGGTCTATTTGTCTGACGATTTACCTGATCAGCTGGAAGCCGCATACTTTTCTGCGGCTTCCAGGATCCAAATGTCGATCAATTCCTTAAACGATTCGAGATCGAGTTCGCTGAGCCTTTGGAAGTGGTTTCTGGCGTACAGCTCCTTGTTTCGGATTGTCGCTTTGGCATTCAGATCGACCAGATGGGAAGAGGTGAAGGGGCGTATGATCATCTGGATCTGGCTGAAGTAGCGTTCGGCCTCTCCCCGATTCATTTCGATATCATCGCGGCGAATGCTGGCTCCCCAACCCTGTTCATCCGCGATCGTGGCGTATTCAAAACCGGGGAAATGATCGACCAGTTTTTTCAGGCAATCTTCGATATGTTCTGAAAGCTCCAGCCGGGCGGCAGAATGCAACGCCTTCAATTCTTCTTCAGTAGCCGCCTGATCCGCTTGAGACTGCCGTTTCGATTGTCTCGTCTTTTGTCCTCGATCGATTGCTTTCTGAAGCCGGTTTTCAAAATCCATCATGATCCTTGTGCTTGTTCAGGTTTGAAGGGAACTGAATTTCGGTCCTTGTTTTGGTGCTGCACGTAGTGGGATTCCCGGCGTGACAACAGGCGTTTTCGGCAACTCCGGTATTGCATTCCTGAATCTCTACGCGATAATTGGGGAAGAGGGCGGACAGACGGAAAACAATTTCCCGGTGGCCGCTGGAATTGTAATGTTTTCGTCAAGTTTGTCAGATCGTACAATTTTTGAGAGCTTGTGGGAACCGAGGGGCGATGTCTGAGCAGCTGAATTCAGTGATATCAAAAATTTTCTCGGCGACGTTCTGGACAGGTCTGGCTCTGCTTGTCCTCGTGATCGTGCTGATTCGGCTGATTATGTGGATTAAAGCCAGTTTGCGCGAAGATGACGATCCTTCCAGTATCGATCATCAGATGCTTGTCGAGATTACAGAAATGCAACGTCAAGGTGAGATCACAGAGGCTGAATACCGATCCATCAAAGGGCGATTGGTTGACAGACTCAAAAAAGAAGGTGAGGGTTCGATTCGGGAACCGGTCTCTGACTAGCGGTTTGGCAGGCGACCCAAGAAAGGTTTGTTGTCAAAATCGGTTGGGTCTTTCGGGTGAATCTACCAGAATTCTACGGGGAGGTGATACGCGGAAGTGGTACTTTGGCATGAAAGTTGCTTTCGTTATCAGTTCAGTAATCGGGTTGTAGAATGAGCCAGGGACCAGATCGTTCCGATTGCATTTCGCTCAGCAAATGATTGTTGGGAGTCAACGAGGGATTGTATTCGCTGACACGGAGGCAGCGAGCACAAAACCAACCCAAGATAGGCATCAACAACTGATCGTTTCGATCAACAGATTTAGAAGGAACTCGAATGACCTCCGGAACAGATTTTATGTCAGGTAAACGTACTGGTAAAAGCAAGAAGCACGCGAACTGTTCATTTTGTGCCAAAAGTTATCGCGAAGTTGGCCCGCTTGTCGAAGGCCCGGATGATGTTTACATTTGCGAAAACTGTATCGATCTGTGCCAATCCATTTTGTTGCAGGAACAGAAACGGCGAGGCGCTTCCGATTCGCTGTTCAAGAAGATTCCGACACCCCGTGAAATTGTCAATCATCTCGATGAATACGTTATCGGGCAGACGCACGCCAAAAAGGTCATGTCTGTCGCTGTGCACAATCACTACAAAAGATTGATGCACATGGAAGATGACGGGAACGATGTTGAAATCGAAAAGTCGAATATCCTGTTTGTCGGTCCGACCGGTTGTGGAAAAACGCTGTTGGCCAAAACATTGGCCCGGTATTTACAGGTTCCCTTTGCGATCGGCGACGCGACCACTCTTACTGAAGCAGGTTATGTTGGTGAGGATGTCGAGAATTTGCTGCTCAAGTTGCTGCATGCGGCTGATTTCGATATCGAAGCGGCACAGCGGGGGATTATCTTCATTGACGAGATCGACAAGATCGGCAAAACGAGCCAGAACGTTTCCATTACGCGGGATGTTTCCGGCGAAGGTGTTCAGCAGTCATTGTTGAAAATGCTTGAAGGGACCGTGGCCAATGTGCCTCCCCAGGGTGGGAGAAAGCATCCCGAGCAGCAATATATTCAGGTCGATACCACCAATATCCTGTTTATTTGCGGTGGTACGTTCGTCGGGTTGGAAGATATTATTTCCAAAAGGCTCGGACGTAAAATGATCGGCTTCAACTCCAGCCATATCGAGGAGCAGGAAAGAGAGCGGGCTGAACTTCTGGCTCAGGTTCAGGTGGATGATATTCTTGAGTTCGGGTTGATTCCTGAACTGCTTGGTCGCCTGCCGCTACTCAGTTCACTTGCTCCGTTATCGGAAGACGATCTGGTCAGAATTATGACAGAGCCAAAGAATTCGATTGTTCGGCAGTTCCAAAAGCTGTTCAGTATGGAAAATGCGACGCTGGAATTTGCGGACAGTGCCCTTCATGAGGTTGCCAGGCTGGCTTCGGAAAGGCAGACCGGTGCCCGAAGCTTACGCTCTGTTCTTGAGGGCGTTATTTTCGATGTCCTGTTCGATCTGCCGGACGTTGGCAACGGCAAAAAGTACGTAATCACTCCCGAGATGGTCAGAGGCGAACAGGCTATTCATCCTGTTGACGATTCTGCAGCGGCGTAATCGTTTTTCGTAAGAAACCGTTTTCGAGATATCAACCAGAACGGACGGCGGCATTTCTGTCGCCGTCCGTTTTTGCATGGTTCGTGCAGCGTATCCAATATTACTGCGGGGAGCAGGAGTCAGGCCGCTCCTTTGCTCAGCCCCCGTCGGGATGTTTCGGAGATAAAAGCGATCAACGGTTCCAGGGCAGGAGAGTATCCTTTGGCCTGCAGGATTTGCATGGCGTTGGTGTGTGTCAGACCATCGCGATATAGAATGCGAAACGCCTCTTTGACTTCCCGTCTCTGATCAGCATTGTAGCCTGCCCGTTTCAGTCCGATCAGGTTTGTGGCGATGATATTCCCGTCGTGGTCTGTCATCATGAAAGGAGGAACATCCTGCGTAATTTTCGAGAGTCCACCAATCATCGCCAATGTTCCGATTCGGCAAAACTGGTGGACGGCTGCATTTCCGGAGATGATCGCCTTTTCCCCGATATAAACATGCCCCCCCAGTAGACAACCATTGGTGAGGACGACGTTTCGCTCCAGTTCACAGTTGTGTCCGACGTGAGAGTTGCACATCAACAGACAGCCATCGCCGAGGATGGTCGCATTTCCTTCCCCTGTTGCCCGATGAATGGTGGCTCCTTCTCGGATTTCAACATCATCGCCGAGAAGGCAATAGGATTTCTCTCCCCGGTAGGCAACGTCCTGCGGGATATCTCCCACGATGACATGGGAATGCAGATAGCACCGCTCACCGAGGGTTGTTTCCCCCAGAATTGTCGTGAAGGGACCAATTTTTGTTTCCGCTCCAATTTTTACGGGACCCTCAATGACAACGTATGGCCCTATCTGGGCTGTCGGATCAATTTCTGCCCTGGAATCAATAATGGCGGTCGGATGGATAGGCATGGCAAATTCCTTTTTGCTGCTTATGAATGGCTTGATTCTGTACGTGATTCTCTCAGAGATTCACTCATTGTGAGAGTGACATTCTGTCCTGGAAACAACGCAGACGATGGAACGAGTGAACCGATAACGCTGACTAATTTTTATCCACCACCCATCCAGCATCCACGAAACCGGATTATCGCCTGTTCCAGAAAATGGGTCAATGCGAGATTTCCCGTTACGCGGCGGAGGGCGGGTGAGACCTCCCCAAAGGAATAGCATCACCAGCAGGGAGCCACAATCGAACGGTCAATGAAGAATGCGGATCATATCAAAAATAAGGCGTGAAATGGAAACTGGCTCCAGGTGGCAGAATGCGATTCGAAATGGCTCGCAGATCAGATTGATTCCTTGCCAGGCGTACCGTCACCGTGAAAGCATAGCCCTGATTGATCTGAAAGAGGGCATCAAAACATGCTTTTGCTTTCGGTTATCTTCTTGGCGAATTATTGCAGTAAATCCTGTTCACTCCTGTTTCTGTCCTGTTTGGAGGCTCTCATTGGTTTCGGATTTGAAACGACTCCCGTAACATAGGCAGCCAGAATGTGGCAGCCGAAATGCGAAACGGCTGCAACGATAATCCGTTATTCACTGCTATTTAACTGTGTCACACAACCAACTGTGTCACGCAACAGAGGGAAAATTAATTCGTATGAAAACGATTGAATGGATCGGCGATTCATCAGGCTATCTTCGATTGCTGGACCAGACGGAGCTTCCGCGAAAAGCCAGTTTTATCGATTGCAAAACAACAATGGAGTTGTTCGAGGCGATCCGCAGGCTCAGTGTGCGAGGAGCTCCGGCGATTGGGGTCAGTGCAGCCTATGGAGTGTTGCTTGGTCTTCGCAACTTGTCGGGAGAGGATCGCAGTCAGTTTGATGCGACCTTTTTTGAAGTTGCAGACTACCTTGCGGAAAGCCGCCCCACCGCAGTCAATCTTTTTTGGGCATTGGAGCGTTTGAAAAAACTCGTGCGTCACGAGAGTGGTCTTTCTCCCGCGGAGATGCGAGAGCGACTGCTGGAGGAAGCAAAAGCGATTGATGCAGAGGATCAGGAGATGTGTGCCGCGATGGGACGATTCGGAGCAGAGTTGATTCCCGAGGGAGCAGGCATTCTCACCCATTGCAACACCGGCTCGCTTGCTACCGCTGGTGATGGAACAGCGCTGGCCGTCATCTTTACCGCTCACGATCAGGGGAAAAATATTCATGTTTACGTGGATGAAACCCGTCCCCTGCTGCAAGGTGCCCGATTGACAGCGTGGGAATTGATGCAGCGGAATGTTCCTTCCACTCTCATTTGCGATTCAATGGCTGCCTGGGTGATGAAAGAGGGAAAGGTACAGGCCGTCGTTACCGGGGCGGATCGTATTGCGGCCAATGGAGACGCAGCCAATAAAATCGGGACGTACGGGTTGTCGGTTCTTGCCCGTGCGCACGGGATTCCTTTTTATGTTGTGGCTCCTTCCAGTACGTTCGATCTGGGTATTGCAACGGGAGAGGAGATTCCGATCGAACAGCGGGACGGCAAGGAGATCACGACCGGTTTTGGAAAGCAGACAGCACCGGATGGCGTCAAGACCTACAATCCGGCTTTTGACGTCGCGCCGGCGGAGAAGATCACTGCATTGGTTACCGAGCAGGGGGTCATACAACCGGTGACGAAAGAGAACATCGCAGCCGCGCTGGGTTGATCGCAGGGTACACCCCGATTCCGTTGCAGGTTGCAGAACCGTAGGGCAGGCTCCTGCCTGCCTTTCTTGACTGTCTGATCATCACCGGACGGCTTGCGCCGTGCCGCTTACAATGTCTGGCCGTTACGAGAAAATAACTTCTACCTTTCTTGGCTTGACGCATGAGAAAAACCCTTTGCGTCTTGGCGTCTTTGCATGAAAACTTTCTCTGTAATACCAACGGTTAAAGTTTACGAACGGTGCGAAAACTTTTGAAAATCTCACTTTGGTTACGGCGGTCAGAACAGACCAGCCGTGCCGGGCAGAAAGAATGGCTGAAGAAACTGGAAAGGAATACCATTGGGGGTGATGGGATGAACGAGAGCAAAAAGCGCAAGGAAAAGGGCAACTGCTGTTTCACAGTTGCCCCTCGATTTGATTACAGCAGAGTTTAACAGGTGTCTCTGTGCAGAGATAGCGAATTACCGCCTCTTTCAAGCTGTCGCCACGGCTTCTTCTTCCTGTTGCGGAGCTTCAATTTCTCCATCGAGAAGAGGATACATCGCGTCAACAAATCCTTTCAGATGATTACTACGTGTCTGGTGCTGCAATTTTCGCAGCGCTTTCGATTCGATCTGCCGGATGCGTTCCCGCGTTACCTTGAAAATACGCCCTGTTTCTTCAAGGGTATAACTGTAACCGTCCCCCAGACCGTACCGCAGCTTGATGATTTCACGTTCGCGATAGGTGAGACTTTTCAGAACGTGATTGATTTTGTCCCGTAACATCTGCTGCATGGCGGTATCGGCAGGAGTGCTTTCCGATTCATCCTGCAGGAAATCGCCGAAGCTGCTGTCTTCGCTTTCGCCAACAGGCGTGTCGAGACTGACCGGGTGTTTCCACGTTTTCATGATCCGTTCGGTTTCCTCGACCGACATGTCGATCGCCTCGGCCAGTTCTTCCATCGTTGGTTCGCGCCCCGTTTCCTGCCGGATCTCCTCCGCTTTGGCTTTCAGGGTCGAAATGCTCTGGAACATATGAACCGGAATACGAATGGTGCGGGCGTGATCCGCAACAGCACGGGTGATCGCCTGACGAATCCACCATGTCGCGTAAGTCGAAAACTTGTAACCCCTGCGATATTCGTATTTCTCGACACCACGCATCAAACCGGCGTTTCCTTCCTGGATCAGGTCAAGAAAGCTCAAGCCGCGATTCCGGTATTTCTTGGCGATGGAAACAACCAGCCGCAAATTGCCTCCTGAAAGCTTCTGCTTTGCTTCCGTCCAGGCTGCAAAACGCCGCTTGATCTCTTTTATTCGCGCGATGAATTCCTCAGGAGTTTCAAGCGTATCCTGAACGATCTCGGCCAACTCCTGTTGCAACTGCTTGACTTCATCGGCTGCAGATGAAAGCCGTCGCAATTTCTTGATGT
>JALWSL010000256.1:2755-6941 GCA_027080405.1 Planctomycetaceae bacterium | reverse complement strand
AACGTATACTTTACTTCATGTTGTGGTCCCCTTGTATATCAGGATAATGTTCTGCCCGGTTTGCACGGACAACTATTGGCCTGCGAGCCAGCTCAAAACCTGATTCATCGCTCATTGATCCAACGTGACCGATTGCGACTACTGCTTCGAAGAAAGAAAAGCGAAGAAACTTCCGAATTTCTCACAACAATCGATTCCTGGTTTCATCCCATTGCTCTTTCCCACGGACCGGATGGCAATATCTACATCGCGGATTTTTATCGGGAAATCATCGAAGACTATTCAGCCATTCCGCGCTACCTGCAGCAACAGTATGGTCTGAGCCATGGGAAAAACTACGGTCGCATCTGGCGAATTGCCGCAAAGAACCCTCCATCGCTCCCTTCTCCCGACATGAGCAGTTTGAGTCCGGAAGAACTTGCCGCAGAAGTTGGCTCAGAATTGTTCTGGCGACGTCAGACGGCACGACGACTCCTGACGGAAGGGCAAAGAAGAGAGGTAGCCCCCACTCTGGTCAAAATGGCCCAAAACAGCCATTCAACACCGGTAACGATCGTCAACGCTTTGCATACACTTGATTCCCTGGTTCAATTAAAACCGGAGGTTCTGGTTCCCCTGCTGAAACACCCCTCCCCCGGTGTTCGAAGACAGGTACTCCAACTTGCTGAACGCTGGCTGGACGAGCATGATCAATTATTGAATGCCGTGCTGTCACTGAAAAACGATGCTGAACCGATTGTCCGTTTCCAGCTGGCTATTTCGCTGGGAGCATCCAACGATCCTCGCATCCTGCCCACGTTGGCAGAACTTGCTCGTCGAGACTGCGATGACTCGTGGATGAGGACTGCAATTCTGAGTGGATTACGGGATCGTGGAGGCAAAATGCTTTCCCTCCTCTTAAAAAAAACGAAAGAGCTGAACCAGGCACGCTTTCTGCTTGAACCACTCTGCTTTGCAATTGGGTCGCGTCGAGAACCTCATGAACTGAATCAGGCTCTGTTGGAAATTACGACCCTCGATGATCCGACATTACAGGAACCGTGCCTTCAAGGCATACAGAGGAGTTTTAATGGCCCGGCAACCGTTCAACTCGACAAGGCCACGACAAAAGGATTAAAGGGCCTGGCAGGGGGCAAGCCGTCCAAAGTACAATCGTTGGCACAATTGCTGGTTCGTCTAATGAAACTCGAAACGCCTGAGGAACGGGCTGCACGAGTGATGCGACTGAAACAGCGTCTGCAGGACGTCACTGTGAACGCAGACGATCGAACTGCTGCCGTTGTCGAACTGTCTGCCGAAAACGATGCAACAATTGGGCCAATCCTGATAAAAGCAATCCCCTCTGCTACCCCCGGCTTGCGTAATGCGATTTTGCAAGTCATTTTCTCCCGCCGCGATTATCTTCCCGACTTACTGGATGCGCTCGAACAGAAAATAATTCCAAAGGCGACTATCTCCGCCGTTCAACGCGAAATGTTGCTTGACGACAAGAATCCCGAAATTCGCTCACGGGCAAACAAACTTCTTTCAAAGAGCAATTCAACGGTCACGAAATCGATTCCCCGATACATTGCCGCATTGAACAAGCCCCGCAATGTTGTTCACGGTCATGAAATCTTTGTAAAAATCTGTGGCAAATGTCATCAGGCGCACAATCAGGGGGTTGCAGTTGGCCCTGATCTGAGTTCTGAATTCCAGCGGGCTGAGGAAACGATCATCGAGGATATCCTGGCACCGAGTCAGAATATTTCCTCTGCCTATGTAACATATGTCGCCGTCACCCAATCGGGGCAGGTCTTTACAGGACTGCTTGCTTCCGAATCACCCACCAGCATCACACTGAAACAACCCGAGGGCAAACAACAGGTGATCCTGCGCAACGAGATCGAGGAGCTTCGTGCTTCAGACGTGTCGATGATGCCCGAGGATCTTGTCAAAACCCTCAAACCTCAAGACGTAGCCGATGTGATTGCATGGCTGCGACAACCACAGGATCGAGTGCTACTGCTGGAAGATGATCCATCGCTGGCAACCGCCCTGACAAATGGCCCGGGCACGGCCAGGTTCATCACCGGGGATAAATACTCTGGTGATTCGAGTTTACTTGTAACACCACCGCAGCGTGGCTCAGCACAGATCAAGGGTTGGGCTTTTCGTATCCGCGAGAACCCCGCTCCAGGCGAGTATCGCTATATCCGCTTTGCCTGGAAAGCGCCTCAAGCAGCCGGTGTGATGCTGGAACTGGCAGATAAGGGGCGATGGCCCCCCAGCGATCAACCGATTCGGCGGTATTTCGCCGGGCGAAATTTGACAGAATGGCAAGCAGTGGCCGTCGCACCACGCCGTCCAGAAAATTGGACTGTCGTGACTCGGGATCTGTGGAAAGAATTCGGAAATTTCACACTCACGGGCATCGCTCCCACGGCGATTGGAGGACCTGCCCTGTTCGATCACATCGAATTGCTCCGAAAAATTGATCCTCCCGCTCAAAAGTAAGCAAATCAATTCCGTCAAAAGATCATTGACAGTCGTCAAGCCACAAATCCCTTTGTGGGCATTCCCCAGAGGGTAAAGCCCCATGTATACAGAGTTCTCGTGTATACACGGTATTATTCCCACAACAATAATTGGCTGCCGATACGCTTATGGTAAGGTTTAACGATTAAATCGTTTGGAACAGCTTCTTTTGTCGATCCTGTAAAATGAGTATTCAGACCTAATTGTCTTGTAATTATTGGTGGGGATTCGTTCGATCCTGAATGATAGTGCGGGCTGTAAGGAATAAACAGCCCGCAAATCTGGAAGAACACGTAATATGCGGTAATTACGAGCTTGAGAATATTCCCTCAGAGCCGTTCGTCTTACTTCAAACACGCAAAATGCCGCAACTGAAAGGTACTCTCATGTTTGCCCGGCACACGATTCTGTCGTTGAATCTAGTCATTGCCCTGCTCATCCTGTCACCACTGCAAGCCAAGGCAGGCGAGCAGGAATGTTGCATTGTTGCAGATAACGGTTGCTGTGATACAGATTCCTGCTGCGAAATCTTCGGTCCCAAATCAACCTGGTTCAGTTTTCTGAGCAGTGACGATCCCTGGCTTTCACTCCCCAGGAACAGACAGATTGGATGCAGCGACTTCAAGTTTTCGACCGGTGGAGCATTACGCTACCGCTATATTAATGAAGTCAATCGCCTTCGTCCGCCGGGGGCAATCCGGACAGATTACAATCAATGGAGATTTACGCCGTTTGCTGAATTGGCCTACAAGGATAGCGTCAAGGGGTACGTGAAGGCGATCGATGCAGACACTTTTGGCGAGATTTTCCCATCTTGCCGATCGACGAAAACCGGTGGGACTTGCTCGAAGCGTATGTAGACGCACGAGTTCTTTCCCTGAAAAATGGCGATGTTCGGTTACGTTATGGGCGTCAGGTACTCCTTTACGGCAAACAGAGAACGGTTTCACCTTTGGGTTGGGCCAACACATTCCGCAATTTTGAAGGACTCAGAGGTTACTATCAGGGCAAGGACTGGAATATCGATGCCTTCTCCGTCCGACCGCTGAACGGAGCGGCTCGGGGAGTTCTTTTCAATACCAATTCGCTTGACACGCCTGATCAAAGCAATCTGTTTAGCGGGATTTACCTCACCAAGAAAAAATTTCAGGATGTCGGCTCACTCGATCTGTACTGGTTATGGTCGAACGAGCGGGAACAGCGACTGAACCGACAGGATGGCAACCGTCATACATTCGGGGCTCGTGTTTACGGCAAAAAAGAAATTGCCGAAGGCTGCACAGAAGACGTTTGCAGAACATGGACATGGGATGTTGAAGGAGCGATGCAGTTCGGAAACGATTTCTACATTACCACACCGGGCGTTCAACTCGATGTCTATTCAGGCTTCTTCACGACAGAATTGACCCACACCTGGAACAAGGTAACCTGGTCGCCAATGATCAAAGGTCTGTTCTACTACGGTTCTGGTGACAGCAATGTTAACGACAATCGATCGGGAACCTACTATTCCATGTATCCTCTGGGGCACGCCTATTGGGGCCTGATCGACAACTTTTCTGGCCAGAACCTGATCGACTACAGTTTACAGGGTAGTGTCAAACCAAGCAAAAAGTTGACTTTGCTCTCCGCCTTCCACTACTTCACCAAAGCTCAGGCTGAAGATGCG
>JALWSL010000256.1:0-2745 GCA_027080405.1 Planctomycetaceae bacterium | reverse complement strand
ATGCGATTTACAATATCGCAGGAGCAGGACTTGGGGCAACCGGACCTGCAGGCGAAGCGGCTGGCGAAAAAATCGGTACCGAACTGGATCTGCTTGCCACTTACAAGGTGAATAAAAACCTGACGCTGCAAGCCGGTTACTTCTGGTTCTGGTACGGCAACGCTGTGGAAAATAGCGCCCTGAACCGCGATGATGCGAACCAGGTTTACTTCCTGGCTAATTACACATTCTAATTGCAAGCCAATTTTGTAGAAACTGGTTCTGCGCAACAAATCCAAGGCCTTCTGATCATGACAGATCAGAGGGCCTTTTTTCAGCGATATTCCAGATTATGGTACAAACAGTCGTGATTTTCGTGGCATGTGCATGTTCCAATGAACCTCATTGCTGGTCATGGCTTTCGGAACAGACCAGTCAGGTTGGACCCGTTGATCCTGCGCCGAAGTAACAGGATTTTTAGCATGAGGAAGAAAGAAGTAAACCAGCAAGACACAGAAAGCCCCGAGACAGAGTAATAAAAGACCTGATTGAAAATAACTTACGTAAAGACGCAAGGGAAAACGTATAAAAGAGAAGAATAAAATGTTTCAGTCTAGTTTCATTCGTTCTTTCGAATCTCGGTTGTTGGGAACACAACGTTGGAATCTCCTGGCGCCATCGCAACTTGGCGTGAGTCTTCCACTTTACTGGAATGATGGTTTTTCGTTTGGTGCGTTATAACGCACCAAACGCGAGGCGTCTGTCAAGATTGCATCTCGATGTACCCTGCATCTGGGCGGGAGTGTTTTTCTCCGTGCTCTCTCTATGGTCAATTGTTTTTTTGTGTGGTTCCGACCGTGTCGAGTTACGGACTGTTTACAAAAAAATCTCTGACAACACTTCATGTCGATGATGAATTAGCTAGAATCGGTTGCCTGTTGTATCGGCCCCGTTTTGTACTACTAACGGTTAAAGTTTACGTACGGTGCGAAAACTTTTGAAAATCTCATTTTGGTTACGGTGGTCAGAATAGACCAGCCGTGCTGGGACAGCTGTGGCATGCAAGATGAGGGTTGCCTGTTTCTACCACGTTTTCAGCCCTGTTGCACGATACGGCATGCAACCGGATAGACATCTCCGCGGGCATCACAGATGCGTTAACACATTTACTTTCACAAAAAAGGCACTACGCGATGCGTTGGACGAAATCGTTTATTCCCACCATGAAAGAAACCCCGGGCGATGCGGAGATTCCTTCGCACCAGTTGATGCTGCGAGCCGGTCTGATTCGTCAGTTGATGGCCGGTGCTTATACCTACCTGCCGCTTGGATTTCGAGCCGTCCAAAAAGCTGCAAACATTATTCGCGAAGAAATGGAGAATGCCGGGGCGGTTGAAATGTTGATGCCGGCGTTACAACCAATCGAACTGTTCGACCGCACCGGACGCAATGAAGATTTCGGTAATGTCCTCATTCGGCTCGAAGTCACACGCGGAGATCGCACAATCCCGCTGGCACTCGGGCCAACGCATGAAGAAGTCATCACCGACCTGATGGCGAAACACATCAACAGCTATCGCGAAATGCCGTTCACACTTTTCCAGAGTCAGACCAAATTCCGCAATGAAGAACGACCACGGTTTGGTGTGCTACGGACAAGTGAATTTCTGATGAAAGATGCCTACAGTTTCGCAAGCAATCTGGAGCAACTCGATGAGTCGTATCAGGCGATGTACGATGCGTATTGTCGTATTTTTGAGCGATGCGGACTCAAATACATTCCGGTTGAAGCAGAATCCGGCCCGATTGGCGGGGATGCCTCTCACGAATTCATGATCCCCGCGGAGAACGGCGAAGATCAAATTGTTTACTGCGAATCTTCCGGCTACGCAGCCAATCTCGAACGGGCAGAAACCGGTCGAACTCAACCGGAGTTGACCACTCCTGATAATCCGCAAGAACTGAAAGAAGTCAGTACACCAGAAGCTGGCAGTATCAATGAAGTATGCAATCTTCTGAAATGTTCGCCCGAGCAGATGATTAAAACGCTTATTTACATGGCCGATAACAAACCGGTTGCAGTCCTTCTTCGCGGCGACCATGAAGCGAACGAAGGAAAGATTCGCCGAGCCTTAAAAGCGGAATCGCTTGAATTGGCTGATGAAGCAACGATTGAAAAAGTAACCGGAGCGAAAGTCGGTTTTGCAGGCCCGGTTGGGATCCAGTGCGATGTCATTGCCGATCATGATGTCCCGCCGATTAAAGACGCGATCACCGGAGCGAATAAAACCGACGTCCATTACACCGGTGTCAATATCGGTCGTGATTACCAGTTGAGTGAAACTTTCGACTTGCGTAATGCTGTACAGGGAGATCCTTGCCCGAAAAGTGGCGAGCCGATGAACCTCGTTCACGGGATTGAAGTGGGCCATGTTTTCAAACTCGGCACCAAATACAGCGATTCATTGGGGGCGGATTTTCTTGATCAAAACGAGAAGCGGCACTCGATTATCATGGGATGCTACGGCATCGGCGTAAATCGAATCGTAGCCGGACTGGTGGAAACATCACACGACGAAAATGGCATCATCTGGCCGATCAGCATCGCCCCGTTTGAAGTCGTTCTTATTCCCCTGAAGCCAGATGACGCCGAGTTGATGGAATTGACAGAAAAGATTTATACCGGGCTAAAAGAAAATGGCGTTGATGTTTTAATGGACGACCGCAAAGCCAGACCCGGTGTCAAATTCAAGGACGCGGACCTCA
>JALWSL010000255.1 GCA_027080405.1 Planctomycetaceae bacterium | reverse complement strand
CTTGTATGGTGAAACGCCTTCAATTTCCGGCTGGACAATGGGCCGCAGGTAAAGAGAGACAAACGTCTTCGCTTTCTTTTCGCAACGGGAAGTAAAGGGAAGTTCCAGGTATTCATCAGGCGGATTCATCGCAATTTGAAACAGCCGGGCGAATACGTCCTTCGGCACCACCAATTTATCATCTGCAATTGGAAGACCACCTTCCACGACGTGAAAGGTCCCTTTGGTTGTTCGGCGATCATGTTTCGGATTGTGAAGCACCCCGTTTTTCACACGGTAGGAACTGACCAGTTCGTTGCGATATTCGTCCCCGTTGGCAGGCAGCGATAAAACCCGCCCCATCCCATGCCGATCCAGCGTCAGCGTTTGATCGGGCAGGCGAAGCGGTTGTTCCAAGTCGAGTGAATCAAAATACCGATCCAAAAACTTTTCGATGCGCAAATCGACAGCCGTGGGAGATTCCTGCAGCAATCTGCTTTTTTCCCGATAATTCACCAGCAGCGATTCCGCTACATCCTGAATTGCCGAACCTTCCTGACCGGGAATCGCGGGTAATCCTGCTGCCAACAACTGGAGATTTGCATGAAAGAAAAGGCGCCTCTCGGCCTCCTGTCGGCTCTCGTCATCATTATATAAACCAAGGGCCAATTGGCGATTCCGGAAACCAAATGTTTTTACAATTTCATTCGTTGGAGAAGAGGTCATGCGATTCTGTACTGTTTGCAGTCGGAGTTAATGAAGTAATCACCGGATGATGCCTGTCAGTTCCCGGTAGCAACCTTCCCGAACAGATCGGCAGATACGGGAACAAGCTGCAGCGGTGACGGTGAAAAGGCCCTTTCCCTTATCGGTGAGCCAAAGATCGCCCCATCCTAGAAAAAACTCTCCTGACAGTCCACATCAGCATGACAGCTGAATCTGATGCGGGCATCGCGTCATGCTCAATCGGGGTGGCGACCTATTTTTCGTCGATCACAACGGCATCTTCCAACAGGTAAAGTTGCAGCCATTCCCCATCGAGGTAGATGGGATCGATGCGGAGTGTGCCGATCACATCGAAAGGACGCCCCTGGATATAATCGGTCACTTCTCCCTTTTTCAGGACAGTGCTGATTCGATCGTAGATCTTGGGCGTGCGGCCAAAGCAGCAGATTTCGTTGTCTCTGACCAGTTGGAAGTAAGTGATCCCCTTTTGGGAAAGCGTTGGGAACATGTAGCCGCGAATTCGTATCCGTTTGCCGTTCAAATTGCTCAGCCAGTCGGGGAACATCTTGGTGGCGTTTTCAGGAACCGGTTCCATATTCAGAACCTTGAGTAAGTCGATATCGTCGAAGGAGACCCGAATCGCCCCCTCCTTTCCTTCCGTGCGGAACTTCTTTTCCGGAATCAGCAGCCGGGGTTCCCGTTTTTCAATTTTCCCCGGCAGGGCTCCGGGGGGGAATCTCCCCGGTTGCATTAAGCCCCCTTTTGAACTCGGTTTTAAGCCCGGTCTTAACCCTGGTTGCGCGATACCGGTACGGGCAGGATTCAAATTCAGCCTGTTTTTTGCCGGTAGCGGTGAGGCTGTTCCCGGAGAGAGCATGGCGGCGGCGCTTCCGCTTTTTCCCGAATTTTTGCGGTCATCTCCGGTTTCCTTCGGAACCTGTGATTGACTGATCGTCGTGTTTCCGCTTTTTT
>JALWSL010000254.1 GCA_027080405.1 Planctomycetaceae bacterium | reverse complement strand
GACTACTACTTTGGCGATGACAACAGCCTGAAAAATGACGTCTGGTCTTCCGAGGATGGTCGAACCTGGAAACTCGCCACCGCGAATGCCGGTTGGTCGCCGCGGGCCTATCATCAAGCCGTCGTATTGAATGATCGCATCTACGTTTTCGGAGGCGGTAATTATGTCCCCAAGTACAAGGTTGCATCGGATGTCTGGAGCTCAGCCGATGGCGTCAACTGGCGAAAGGAAACCGACAAAACGCCCTGGCATCCGCGACTCTGGTTGAGCGCAGTCGTTTATCGCGATCGAATGTGGATGCTGGGAGGCTGGTCGAATCATCCCTACAAAAACTGGAACGATGTCTGGTATTCCCAGGATGGCAAAAACTGGAAGCAGCTTCACACAAAAGATATCTGGAAAGAAAGACACGAACAATCCGCCTTCGTCTTCAAAGACAGAATCTGGATTGCCGGGGGACTGGCTCGCCCGTTGAGCAATGAAGTCTGGAGTTTGAAGATCCCACAGGACTGGTTCAATAAACACGACCAGCAGTGAAGATGCCGATTGAAACGATTCTGTCAATCAAACGGATCGCAACTGCTATGAGTGCCAGTGCAGGCACTTTGTGGAATGGAATTCCCGAACTACAGGCGAAACGGCACCTCTCCATTTTTGTGACCTATGCTTTCACAAATGCTGTGTTTTACCGCTCCCACTGATCGGTTTCGGTCAGTAGGAGAGTTCGGATACGGCCAGTCGATTACCCAGGGCGAATTGCCTTGACCAAGCTTTTCAACAGGTCGCCAAAATGCCTAGAGAACATTCTGAAAACAGCCAGATGATTGCCATTTCCCCCGCTCAGCGGGAAGTTTTGCGGGAATTGAATTCGGTTTATGAGGATTGTGCGTCAAGCAGAGGTCAGGTGATCTGCGACAGGGAACCACTTGAGGAAAGGGTAAAGATTACAGAGCCTTGCGCGTAAGGTAAATCCCCCTAGCCGCTTCGCCGATACAGAATAATAGTTCGGTGCCAGTGCAAAAAAACAGAACAGCAAACTCGACAGAAACAGTTCAGAGGCCTTGAGCAGAACCGTCCCTATTGAATTTTGCCCGGCTCATCTGAAAATTGACCATCTATAGCGAATTAAGGTTATTCTCTCATGGCAAATCGATTACGAATACTCGTTATCGATGACGACCCGATGTTCCGCAATGTGATCGTTTCACTTTTGCGGAAGAATTACATTATTTCCGTTGCTTCCGATGGCAAAAGTGGATTCGACAAGGCGCAACTGCACCGCCCGGACCTCGTCATCATTGACTATCAGATGCCCGGATGGGATGGGCTGCAAACTCTGAGGGCTTTCCGGAATGATCTGCGTTTTCAATCCGTTAAAACAATGATGCTTACTTCGGATGCCACAAAAGAAACTGTCCTGGCCGCCATTGAAGCCGGCGCTGACAGTTACATTATCAAGACAACCTTCAATAAAGACGAATTGATGGCAAAAATCGAACAACACCTCAGTCCGACAATCGTGCGTGCTGTCAATGTGAAGTCAAACACAAGATCGCCGAATGCTCCTCAACGACCAGCGGCCAGCCCCAAGCCGTTCAGTTCCAACCAGAAGCCAGCCATCCAATTGGGAAATGCAAAGAACAGTCTCGATCCTGTTCCTTCTGCTCCTTCCGGTGA
>JALWSL010000253.1 GCA_027080405.1 Planctomycetaceae bacterium | reverse complement strand
CGCATGCCGCGAATCTCATTGCAGAACTTTTCGGTCGTAAGGAGCCAACTTTGTCCAAATTGCTTTACGATCCCACATTTCGAATATCAACCCGGAGAGTGAGACATCGAAATTGCGTGGTGACGAAACCGTGGCGACAAAACAACGGACACAGCACTCCAACTCGCATGTTGAGTTTTGGAAGAGCTTATGTTTCCGCTGTTGTCCAGGACATAAAGACTTCCGCATCGGCGAAGCCAAGTTTTTCGTCGTTACCATCGACAGCCGTCAATTCGTACTCGGCGCTCTCGATTTCCTGGGCCTGTTCGCCACCTTTATCGACAAGTTTGGAATCGCTGACAGCTCGCCACCATTGCAGGTGAGGCCAATCCTTCCGGACATGTTTGATGCACGTCACCATCGTGCGACCATTCGCCCCGGCACTAAAACCTGCACGTGTGGCAATCTCTGAATAGGTTCCAAATTTTCCTGCGCGTTTGAGTTCCCAGAGAACTTCAGCGACTGCTTCGGCACGTGTGGTAGCCATCTTACCTCATCCCCAATTTCATAAACCTGGCTAACAGTCCTGCTTCGACCGCCATCCTTCGTTGTATTTGATAAATTACGTCTACACCGAGACTACTCGAAACATGACGAAATCTCAAGCACTTTACGCGGTCAGCCAAAAAAGCAAACGAATTTTCTGGCAGAACAGATTGGTACGTTTCAATCTATTGATGTCTGTCCCACAATTCGCTCTCCAGCAAGAGGGACGACAGCTTGAGGAATTTTCCGGTTTTGCAGACTTTTCCGGTCGTGCCAGCTTCGATATCGCCTCAATCGGATGGAATGACAGGAAACAACCTTCTTCTGCATGTTTTAAGTTGAAATAAGGGAGTGGGGAGATTAAACCTGTAGACAGCAGCGGGTTATGACCTGTTGGTCATTTTGTCTACCAGGGGAGAAAGAGGTTACGTGTCAGATTCAATCCGTATTGGTTTTGTTGGTGCCGGAAACAATACCCGGGCCAAGCATATTCCCGGTCTCCAAAAGATAGCGGGCGTGGAACTGCTGGGGGTCTGCAATCGCCGTGAGGAATCAACACAAAAAATTGCCTCGGAATTCGGTATTCCCAAGACGTATTCCAACTGGAAAGATTTGATAGCTGATGATCGCATCGACGCAGTTGTCATCGGCACCTGGCCTAATTTGCATTGCGAGGTGACCGTTGCCGCTCTCGAGGCCGGGAAACATGTTCTGTGCGAAGCGCGAATGGCCCGGAATCTTGCCGAAGCAAAGCAGATGCTCGACTCTGCCCGGAAGCATCCCGAATTGACCGCCATGATTGTTCCCAGTCCGTTTGGACTGGTTCACGGAGAGTATCTGAAGTCGATTCTCGCTCATGGATTTATCGGCGAACTACGCGAATTGGTCGTACTGGGCGCGGATGATTCTTTCTGGGATTACAGTCAGTATTTACATCCAAGACAGGATCGGGAGTTGAGCGGTCTGAATACCATGACCTTGGGCATCCTGCACGAGACGGCTTCCCGCTGGGTTCCAGAGACGGAACAGGTTTATGCCCAGTCAAAAATTTTCGAACCTCAACGTCCTGTCGATAGCCAGTCGGAATTGGCCGAAGTGACCGTTCCCGATTCGTTACAGGTTTTAACGAAACTGGCAGGAGGAGGCCGGGGGCTTTATCACATCAGTGGAATTTCGCTGTTTGGTCCAGGACAGCAAATCCATTTATACGGTTCAGAGGGGACGATAAAAGTCCATTTCGATCCCAAATGGGAACAGGGCGAGCAGGTTATGACCGGTCGAATAGGAGACACCGCTTTGAAAATACTGGAACTTCCGGAGAATGAGCGGGGGAAATGGCAGGTTGAAGAAGATTTTATCGCCGCCATTCGAGGGGAAAAACCGGTCACGCTAAACAATTTCGATACCGCTTTGAAATATATGCAATTCACCGAGGCGGTTCACCGAAGCAGTCAGGAACAGGCCCCCGTTTCGCTTCCCGTTGAATAAACAGCTTGAAAGCACTGGAAATACAGGATTTTCCGAACGGTAACGCCGTAAAAAGGTGGACTGTCGACGCTCAAATCGCAGCCATTCCTGTTTCTTTTGCAAGTTGATCGCTGCCCGGAAAAAATGAAACACTCGTCTTGACTCATTTCAAAGAACCTGCGACATTTCCGTCGCGCGAGCTGAACCGTTATCCGAATTGGAGGCAAATTGGCCGCGGGCGGACGGGCTGTTTGCCTTTGTCCATCAGCAAACCAGGTGAGCCGATTGGAATCGGTTTGATACATTGACCAGGATTCACTATTAGGCGAATCCAAGAAAAGATGATTAGCAAAGGAGTGCTTGAACGTGAAACGATTCACTCTGTTCACTTTATGTCTGGGATTGATCCTGTCTGTTGTTCAGACGCCCTCGATTGCCCGGGCTCAGACGACCTCTCAGTCAAAGAAAACAATCGGCCTGATCGACATGGCCCACCTGTTCAAGGAATACAAGAAGTTCACGGATCTGCGTGAGCAGCTTCGTAGCGAGATCAAGGCGACGGATGACGCCGCCAAGCAGATGGCCGATTCGATCAAGGCGACCCAGGCGAAATTGAAAGCAGGCACCTTCGCCGAGGGATCAGCCGAATATCAGCAACTGGAAACGAAGCTGATCAGCGACACGACAAAGTTCGAGGCATTTCGCAAAACACAACAGCAGAAGTTTCTGCGACGCGAATCAAAAATCTACAAAGATGTCTACCTGGAAGTTGTCGGAGCCGTCGGACAATACGCCAAGTACTACAACTACGATGTCATTCTTCGTTTCAGCAGAAATGCCGTTGATGAAACCAACAACGCGCAGGAGCTGATTCAAAATATGAACAAGCAGGTCGTCTGGCACAACAGCGGGATCGATATTACCGATCAGGTTCTCGATTACCTCAACAAGCAGTATGCCGCTTCAACCAAAACAGCCGGCAGACCAGGCAACCCGCAGAAATAGCATTCAGGGCAGCAATTGATGCCGGGCCGTTTTATCCTGTTCTGCCCGATCATTTTTATGGCAGATGCAAAATAATAACAACGTGGCGTCAATTCGAAATTCGATGATTGTGAAATGAATTTCCTGCACAGTAGCTGATATCTCTCCTGGGTGTGTCGATACATCGTTTCGTGTCGACATGCCTTTTTTCGTAATAACAGGTGACCGGAAAATGACGGGCCGTTTCCAGAAGACGATTGAAAATGTTGCCGAGTTGAAGGGCTTTGGGCTGTTTACCAATGCCGATGTGCGATTGCGACTTTACCCGGCCGCTGAGAACCACGGCATCGTTTTTCAAAGAACGGATCTTCCCGGTTCCCGTCGGATACCGGCAACAATTGAGTACCTCTCCCCGGAAGAACGGCGAACCAAACTCGTTCGAGGTGAGGCGAGTGTTGAAATGACCGAACACCTGATGGCTGCACTGGCCGGTTTGCAGATTGACAACTGTCTGGTTCAGATCGATGCCCCTGAGCTTCCCGGTTGCGATGGATCGGCCTTACCCTATGTCGAAGCATTGCTCGATGCGAAAATTGTTACTCAAACGCTCAAACGCGAGACATACATCATCCAGCAGTCACAGACACTTCAACAGGATCAGACTGCAATCAGCCTGGCCCCTTCCGATTCCGGCTTGCGTCTCAGTTACGATTTGAACCACGGCAATCATTCGCCGATCGAGCCACAGGTTGCCGAGTTTGTAATAACTCCGGAAATATTCGCCACAAAAATCGCTCCAGCACGTACTTTTATTCTCGAAGAGGAAGTCAGATATCTGCGCAGTAAAGGTTATGGACAGAAGGTGACGCTGGAAGATTTACTTGTTTATGGCCAGCAGGGACCGATTGGAAATTCCTTGCGTGCCCCGAATGAATGTGCCCGCCACAAACTGCTCGATTGCCTGGGCGACCTGCTTCTCTGCGGATGCGATGTTCAGGGAGAAATCCGCT
Organism: Planctomycetaceae bacterium; assembly: GCA_027080405.1. Lineage (GTDB taxonomy): Bacteria > Planctomycetota > Planctomycetia > Planctomycetales > Planctomycetaceae > Rubinisphaera. Next base: position 2,963 of record JALWSL010000253.1, on the reverse strand, counting down.
GTTTCCGCAGTGGGCATCGACATAATCATCAATTGGCAAAAGAAATCAAACGGCTGAAGAATCAAAGCTCAATGGATCGTGCCGCCTGAAAAGAAAGTTGATCACATGGTTAAAAATGGAGTTACCGACAAACCTGTCCGCCTGGCTGTCATCGGAGTTGGAGCGTTGGGCAGACATCATGCCCGAATACTGGCGGAGATGGAAGGAGTGGAGTTGATTGGCGTGGCCGATCCCAATCAGCAGCAGGCAGAAAATGTCGCTCAGCAGCATCAGACTGTAGCGGTGACCGATTACCGGGAGCTTCTCGATCGTTGTGACGCTGTTTCGATCGTCGCCCCAACGACCCTGCATCATGAAATTGCAACTGAGTGTCTCTCTCGCGGGAAGGATACACTGATCGAAAAACCGTTGACGGCGAGTCCCGAGCAGGCGCAACAACTGGTTGAACTGGCAAAACAGTACGAAAGGATTATACAGGTCGGGCATATCGAGCGATTCAACCCCGCTTTTGAATCGCTCTGTGAAACAATGACTTCGGTTCCGAGATATATCCGGGCAGAACGCCTCAGCCCGTTCGCGTTTCGCTCAATGGATATTGGAGTCGTTCACGATTTGATGATTCATGATATCGAACTGGTACTCGAGTTGACCGGAGCGATGCCAATCTCTGTCGAAGCCCTGGGAGCCCAGTTGATGGGCGCTCATGAAGATATGGCTCAGGCTCGTCTTGTTTTTCCGGATGGGTGTGTCGCGGACATCACCGCTTCCCGTGTGAATCCCCAACCGAAACGATGTCTCAGTGTCTGGACAAGCACGGAACTTGTTCACGCCGATTTGCATACTCGCGAACTGACTTGCTCTCGTCCCACAAAGGAGCTTCTTCAGGGGCCTGCGATGGAACAACGGATTCGCTCCGGTGAAGATGTTGCCGTTTTACGTGAGCAGGTCTTTGGGCACTTTATCAGCATCGAAAAGAAAGAGGCAGACCAGCGGGATGCGCTGACCGCGGAGCTTGGCGACTTTGTCAACTGCGTCAAAAATCGTACTTCCCCCCGTGTCGATGGCACAGCCGGATTAAGAGCCGTTCAGGTGGCGGAACTTGTTCTTGAAGCAGAATCCGAAAATCACATCAACCCCCGAGTTGAACAGAGCAGCCAATCCCGAGCGGCGTGACCGGCTGGCAACAACAGGCGGGATAACGTGAACGACATCAAACTGCCGGATTGACGTAGAGCCTCAATCGAATCGGGCTCTCGAACCTCAAGACGGAAAACAGGCGATTATCAGATAACAGAAATATCAGACAACAGAGAGATTCAAGCGGTCATCGTACAATAGCATGTGGTATCAAAAAAGAATAACACTTCCGGCCTGTTCCCGGGGATTTCATCTGATCACACGTTCGATAACGGATTCATTACCTGAATTGAAGACGATCAAGATTGGCTTGCTGCATGTTTTTATTATGCACACTTCTGCTTCGTTGACGATAAACGAGAATGCCGACCCCGATGTTCTGGATGATATGGAAGCTTCGCTGAATCGTATTGCTCCGGAAGACTTCCCCTATGTCCATACGTGTGAAGGGCCGGACGATATGCCTGCTCATGTCAAATCGTCACTGATGGGAGCAAGCGTCACCGTGCCGATACACTCTGGCCGGCTTGTTCTCGGAACCTGGCAGGGAATATATCTGTGTGAACACAGAAATCACGCTTCTTCAAGGCATCTCACACTGACGATTCATGGCGAAACCCTGTAACACATTCGGTTTCTGCCGGAAGCAGGGCTTTGAAGGACACTGAAGCTGAAGGCCACTGAATCTGGGTGTCGCTGATGCAGCCTTATTGTTTTCTGCCTGTGACAATTTTGCTGACCGCTTTGAAATGAGGGTCCTCGGCTGTGGCGCACCATTCAAACAGCAGGGATTCGACCGTTGTTAATGTTGTACCTGAATTTTCAAGACGGCGAAGGGCCGTGTTGCAATCCAATTCGTGACGGCTGCGGACCGCATCGACCGGAATGATGACTTCATACCCGAGAGACTGCAGATCGAACGCTGTCTGCTGGACACAAACGTGTGCCTCGATCCCGACAAGAACGGCCCGAAAGCGGCCATCTTCCCGTTCTCCCGCAGCTGGGAGTTGCAAGGATTCCACACAGCTGAAGCGTTTTTTTTCGCAGGGGTGATCCAGATAATCGACCAGCGAAGAGACGGTTTTGCCCAACCCCTGCGGATACTGCTCCGTCCCTGTTATCGGAACATGGAACAGTCGTGCAGCTTCCAGAAGCCTGGCGATCGAATCGATCAACCTTTCTGTTTGATCGATTGCAGCGACCAATTTTTCCTGAACATCGATTACAATTACAAGTGACTGTTCGGGAGGAATCAATTCTCGACTACGGATGTATTGTGTCATCTGTTCTCCAGTAATGCGTGATTCACTTTGTGCTACGTGGTTTGTGTATCCGTCTGACGGTCTGGTCTGTCCCGATAGACTTTAGCAATAAGTAATTTTTCCTGAAAGCAACATTCCATGAATGAAACTCCAGATGAACAGTGGAAGATCGAAACCGATGGAAAGGGCTGCTGTTTCATGGTCAGGGTGAGTGCGGGGGCAAAGAGGAATCAGGTGGGGGGGATTCATCAGGGAGCCTTGAAAGTCAGCGTGACGCAAATAGCGGAAAAAGGAAAGGCGAACAGGGAAGTTCTCAAACTGCTCTCGAAGGCGATTGGTCTGAAAAGAAGTGACCTGATATTGAAATCCGGCGAAACGTCCCGCCTGAAAAAAATCTACTGTGATGGAATCGCCATCGAGGAACTGCGTCAAAAATTGAATCGGTTAAAATAGCAACAGAATAAAAGAGCAACTGAACGGGGGGCCAGGGCAATCGCATGAAATTATGCCGGGTTTGCCGTTAAATATTGCAATAAATTTTTGAAACTCCAACTCGCTTTACGT
>JALWSL010000252.1 GCA_027080405.1 Planctomycetaceae bacterium | reverse complement strand
ACATAATGTAATCGATATATTTGGCCCAGTAGTTATAGTTACTGGTGGAGTTTGGTGTTGGCTTGGCGTTTGGCATTTTGACGGCGATTTGCTTGTCGATAATCCATTTATACGCCTTCAGTTTCCTTGTTTTCTCGCTATCATTATTTTTGATGCGGTACTTCGACGGGATCGAGCTTGCCGTCAGCGGTCCGTTATCCTTGGTCATCTCCGCATAGGCATATTTGTCTGATCTGACTCCCAACGGGGCTCCCAGATATTCGTAAGTTCCCGGATAGCTTCCGTAACCGAGATCACTGAAAAGATCATTCGCCAGGTTGGTTCCTGCGGTCGGGTATCCATCCGGTGCAAGCATCTTGTCGAGGGTGACCGTCGCCCAGCACGGTTCGGTGTCGTCATTCATTGACCCCGACAGATCGACACAAAAAACGATGTCACGAGGAGACATCATCGCGATGGCTTCCGTTTGGGAAGACATTTTCTGCTGTCCAATCACCGGGCCAAAAAATGTGGGGTAATCGTACTTTTTCGCAATGACACGAACCGCATTGGCCCCCTTGGTTGCGACAGTGAATGTCTTGGTTGATTCATCAAAAATACCGATTTCGATATCTGAATCCTGCAGGGTGACACTACTTCCGCCAACGATATTCGCAGCGGCCAGATCTTTGGCCATTTGACGGGCCTGCGGCTGACCATTGCCCAATTCCAGAACAGCGCCCAAAGCCGCGGAATCGGCCGTTGATTGCAGCCCGGTTTTCATGACCGTCATGTAGCCCAGATCGATTGTAAACGAAACAAAGGCGAAAACGATAATGATAACAAACGCGGAAAGGACAAGAATTGCTCCTTTTCGCGATTCATTTCGCTGTAGAACTGATCGTGAACTTAATGAGATTTTATTCATAGCCTGATATTTCAATCGTGAAATCAATACGACATTTTCTTGAGACGAACCGACAGGCTGAAGACTACTCGTGCCTCATCGTTGCCTGGCCAACCAGATTTTTCCCTGTTAAATAACTTCCTGTCAGGTAGCTGACACTGTCGAAAGGAACGGAAACATTTACTGTTACCAGATCTCCTTCGAGGGCGTTTGCAAGATTATTCAAGGGATCCGGATTCGATGCGTGCGGAACAATCGTAATTGTAACAGTGACATCACTGGCTGCGACCTGACAGGTATCATTGAGATAGGTGGCGACCTGATCGCTAATCGCCTGATTGGTCGAACCACTTAAAATCGCTTCACGGGCTCCCTCACGAGCCGCATTGGTGACAATCTGGGCGACCATCATTGCACGACCGAACTCGACAATCCCCAATATGACCATAAAGAAAATGGGCAAAATGAGAGCCATTTCCACCACGGCTGCCCCGCGGCGATCCGTTTTCGATAACTCCTTCCATTTGACCATTTCGCTCCGCCCTTCCGACTTTTACTGAATTTTCCACCGAGAAAGATCAAATAACCTGGAAAGCGAGTTCTCAACGTATTCCAACTCACATTGAAAAACTCCACGCCATAGAACTCTATGTCATGGATTGATGGAAACCGGAACAGTCCCGGAATTTAAGCGAAACACCCACACGATTTTTCCGGTTATGCGGAATGGGCCTCAGATAGCGGTTATCATTCTGGAAAAGGAAAGATGCGAAAGTCGGAAAACCGCGGGACCGTGTGTCAGGGTTGAGCAAAAAGGAGTGCCCGATGATCAAGAAAAGGTTGCGCCGAAAAAGCAATGTCTTTGTACCGCTTCTGTACGCAATTTGAATAAATGGACAAATCGAGTTGCGAGACGCCCGGGAAGACGCCGTTCGGAAAGTCCTGACGTTAGCAGGCGACTCAACTGCTGGCACTACGATATTTGCTCAGAGACCAGAGAAAGATTCTCCGTGAGAGCATGAAAAAGGCGAATGTTGTCAGCGGTGCCCAGAAGACGAGCCAGGAAGGTTCCAGGGTTTTTGAAAGCAGCAATCTGGCGGGAACCGTGACGACCAGCAAAATCGGCAAAACGAAACTGAACGTGATCCGAATCGTATCAGCCAATGCATTACCGTAGTAAATCTGCTGTGGATAACGGGAAAAAACGGTGATGTAAAACCAGAAATCGTACAATCCCTGATTCCGCCCAAACCAGACACTTGTGCTGGCCAGGGCAATCATCAAGCTGTAAAAAAAGACGACACCAACTGCAACCATGAGCAGATAAAGAAAAACATTGATCGGCGTAATCGCGTGCTTGATATGCATCAATGAATAAAAAAGCAGACCGATCGCAAGCAGTGTCTGGTTCAGCATGGCTAGATTTATTTTTTCAGTTGAGATGAGAAATTGCGGATCCACCGGTTTCAGCAGGATAAAATCGAGGTTGCCTTTGCGAATCAACTCGCTGAAGTTTGCCACATTGGGCATAAACAGGCTTTCGACAATCGAGCTGATCAACATACCAGTGGCCATGAATCCGAAATACTCTTCCCGGGACCAGTCCGCTATCGATTCCACATTTCTGAAAATGATTTCAAACAGTATGACCTGCGCTGCAAACCAGAAAGCGCGGGTGATCACCGTGATAATGAAATTGCTGCGAAAAGAAAGTTCCCGCACCAGCGCGTTTTTAAGGCTTCTTTTCCAAACCGAAAAGTAGCTGGGGCGAAACGATTGCAGGGAAGATGAAGGGACTGATTTCATGGCGGGCCGCTTGATCGAAAGGAGAAAAACGCTTCCACAGACTTTCTTAGTGGATAGCAGGCTTTCTGTCTACAACTGGGCCGTGACGGCGATCAAAAAACCGAACAATGGAACCAGCCCTCCCAATGTCAGAAGGAGCGGTAGGGAAGCGAAAGAAAGCCTTAACGGAATCTCCACCGGCAATTCCAGCAAGTTGCCTTCGGGCGTCCATTCGCTGCCATCCGCGGTCAGGTATCGGACTCTCGTTTGCCAAAGAAAAGCCAGAAAAACGGCCAGGCTCAGTACGACTGTCAACAGGGCGGAAAAAGAGAGACCAGTCTGTGCAGGCTGTGACGTAGCGTCAACCTGTTTCACCAGCACCACCGCCCAGGCATTGTTGCAGAAGTGGACGAAAAGCGGCGCCCAGAAACTGCGTGTCGTGTAATAAACGTAGTGCAGAACGATCCCCATCGGAAAAACAGCCAAGGCATGTACGGGGTTAACATGGGCAATCGCGAACAGAAAGGATGTCATCAGGATACCGGCTGTCACCCCCCATCGAGAAATCAGACCGCGACCGATGACTCCCCGGAAAACCAGTTCCTCCCCCAACGCAGGGGCAACGGCAATGACGAGCAGCAACGCCCACAGTGGTGAATTGGCGGACATCGCTTCCAGGTGATCCATCGCCTGCAACGTATCCAGCGCGTTGAACTGGGGATAGCGTTCGAGCAAGTCTTTCCAACCTGCCATTCCCCACCGATGTATCTGTCCACAGATGGTCGCCAGGGGAATCACAAGACAACCGAGCAGAAAGAGATGCTGCAGAGGCAAAGGACGCGAACTGAGGCGGTGCCCAAGATTTCCACGCAGCCGCAGCCACGCTGCAATCAGGGCGACACTGACGAAAAGAAACTGTCCCCCCGCCGTCAAGGTCAACTGCTGCGATTCCAGATAATCGAGAACAACCAGATCGTTCCACGCAATCCCGGAGGAAACGAATATCCAGGCCATCGCTCCAGCAGTCAGCAGCAGGCCTGCCAGGTGCAGCCCCCAGGCTCCCAGAAACCACAAAAGTGATTCGAACAGGCCCGGCCCTCTGGGCGGTCTCCGGGAGAACGGTTTGGTTTCGGATAACTCCGGTTCAATGTGAGAAGGTATCTTTCCCCGTGAGGTATCTACAGAATGTTTACTGGATCGCACATCGCCCTCCCAAACGCGATTGACTACACCACGTCGTTCCCGAATGCGCCGATCCTGAATACAGGTTCCGTTAACCGGGTTCCGTCAACAGGGAAACGCTCGTGTAATCAATAGACGTTCCAAACGAATTGCCCGCGACCATGTCCGAAAGGACTGAAAGAATAAAACCTGAACAATCTGCCAACCCGAACGGAGAGATCACTTTTCCTCTCGCGATGGCCACCTTGCATTGTAAACGCGAATCGCCACTGAAATCCAGTATAATTTTTAACACCCGGCTAAATGGCTCCGGTTCTGTTACTGTTGAAATACGTGATCGACTTCAAATATAGTCCAACCATGAGAGTCATGAGCTACAATATCCACAAGGGAATCGGCGGTAGGGATCGCCGGTACAAGCTGCAGCGAATTATCGATGTCATCGAACAGGAAAACCCGGACATCATCTGTCTGCAGGAAGTTGATCATCATGTCAAACGCTCCCGATTCGAGCATCAACCCGATCTGCTGCAGAAATATTTCAAATACCCGGCGGCCGATTTCCAGTGGAATCACAAAATCAAATCGGGGGGATATGGAAATTACATTCTTTCACGGTTCCCCTTCCAATCGGTATCGCATGTCTGCCTGAAACTGATTCATCGAAAAAAACGGGGGGCGCAAATTGCGGTCATCGATTCTCCCGAGGGAGACTTTCTGCTTGTCAACTGGCATTTGGGACTGGCAGAAAAGCAACGCTACAATCAGGTTGAACACCTTTTCTCGCAAAAACAATTTCAACAAAAAGAAAAATTGCCAACGATGATCGTGGGTGATTTCAACGACTGGCGAAATCAGTTAGGCAAAACGCAATTTGAACCGAGAGGCTTTATCCAAATTACCAGGCCTCCTTCACGATTTCGCTCTTTTCCGGCCTATATGCCACTCGGGTCTCTTGATAAGGCTTTTGTGAAGGGAAATTTTGAAATCAGCCGAGCCCGGATCGTCCGCAATCCCCTCACACACGTCGCCTCCGATCACCTGCCTCTCGTAGTTGATTTTCACTTGAAATCAGCTGAGTGAATATAAACCGCCCAGTCATCCTTGCCTCGCTGCCCACCCCATGCTTCCCTCTTTGACAAATTGGTATTTTTTTCAAAAATTTTGTAAATAATTTCCTCAATCATGTCCCCTGAGCATTTTTTTCTTCGCTTTGTGTGCAGCGGGCTTGGGGTATCAGGACAATTTTATTGGGCTTAATGAACTGGAGAGGAAAAGATGAAAACTGCATTTCTTTGTGCGGCGGCAGTGTTGGGCCTGGCGCTGGTGGAGACGAATCAGGTTGAAGCGGGACACGGCTGTGGTTACGGTTATGGCTATGGTGGTTACGGTTATGGCAGTTATTACGGTGGCTATTACAACAGCTATCCAAGGTGGCACAATACGAGCCATTACGACTATTACGTTCCATCCTTCCGACCACATTACCATCATTACCACTATGTGCCTGGTCACTATCATTTTCATCCATCAGGACACTGGGATTTCTGATTTCGATCTGTACCGATACGATAAAAGCAGGGCATCAGTGTGGTGCCCTGCTTTTTCTTGGTGCTTCCAGAAAAGTTTCCCATCAATCAAGACAAAATTGACGATTTTTACTAAAGCGATGTCCCCTCAGCATCAACCTCTTCGCTTTGTCTACTGGCGAGTGTAAGAAACACTTTCACATTTCAATCCTTTCAGGACAGGAGAGCAAAATGAAAACAGCATTTCTTTGTGTCGCGGCGGTACTTGGAGTGGCATTGATCGGAGCAAATCAGGCTGATGCGGGTAGATATCACCTCGGCGGTTACTATGGTCATGGTTACTACGGCCACGGTTACGGACTCAGCCTGGACTATGGACATGGCTCCTACGGTCATGGTGGTTATGGTCATGGCGGATACGGTCATGGCTACTATGGTCACGGCGGTTATGGGCATGGTGGATACGGTCATGGCTACTATGGTCACGGCGGTTATGGGCATGGGTACTTCGGTCACGGTTATGGGCATCACTAAGATGCAAACAGAGGAGAGTTTCCTTGAAAAATTGAGATACAATAGCCCAGCCTGTATCTTTTGCAGTGCTGGGTTATTGACTAACAGAGCGAGAGCCGTGCGGACTGCCGGTAATTCTGCGTCCAGCAGGAAGTGGGCGGGCAGCTACCTGTTGGTGCTGTTGATGGACGATTTTCACCAGCTTCTGATAAAGCGAAAAACTGTCCGGATAGACCCAGAACGTGATCGTATCGTTATGCGCGATACGCTGTAATTCCGACCGGAACAGGGAATTCCTTTTTAATGCCTGCTCGGCTGTTTCCCGAAATTCGTCACTCACGGGCAATAACTCCCATTTATCAAGACCGATCATGACACGACTTGCCCCGAAAGTCAGCTCATCAGAAAGCGAACGCTTTTGCCTCGATGCCTGAAACTTCATGCGATAGCCCGCGATCGGCCCGATCATTCCTTCATAGACATCGTACCTGGCAATCCAGTTGACTTTCTGTCGGATTCTGGTTCGCATCTGATCCATGAATTCATCGAGCGGAATATAACTGACACGACCGCCCCGTAATTCGAAGTGCCATTCCTGCCCCTCAACCAGATGGCTGACCGGCAAGATGGAATGTTCAATTGCCTCACCCGGCTTTCGATTCCGCTGTACTTCCACCAGTTGCTGATTCAGTTTTGCGATCCTGTGAATCAATCCTGCCTCAATGTCCTGCTCTTTCTTCTGCTCTGCCTTGCTCTGCTCCCGTGAACGCTGCAAAGAGGCAACTTCCTGTTCGGTCTGCAATACCATCTTTTGCAGTTGTGCCGATGCTTCGTCCAATTCCGCCTGCTCCTGTTGAAGCCGACTCAAAAGTTTTTTTTCCGCCTGAAGCTCTCTGCGGGCTCTCCTGTTCTGCTCGATCAGTCGATCGTCCCGTTTCTCCCGAAATGATTGCCGCTCTCCCAGGGAAATGTCAAATTCGATCACCGGTTCCTGGGGGGGCGATTCAACCGGATCAGATTCAACCGGATCGGGTTTGGTCGAGACGGGCACAGGCAATTCG
>JALWSL010000251.1 GCA_027080405.1 Planctomycetaceae bacterium | reverse complement strand
GGTTAGCGTTGTCGGGATTTGTTCTGCCTCTAAAATCGGCTGCCCCATATTAACGCGTACCTGTTTGACACGCCCGTTTTCAGCAAATAGCTTGAGCGCCAATACACCTGCGCCGGTTTCGATATTTAGTTCTTCTTTGCGGGCAATTTTGTGATCGTAGACATACTTGGCAACGCAGCGAATGCCGTTGCCACACATTTCTGATTCACTGCCATCCGCATTAAACATTCGCATGCGAGCATCAGCAACTTCGGAAGGTTCAATCAAAATTAAACCGTCGCTTCCCACCCCGGTATGACGATCGCTGATCGCCATTGCCAATGTTTTTTCATCTTCGGGGAGCGTCTCAGAAAACAGATTCACGTAAACGTAATCGTTCCCCGCCCCGTGCATTTTTGTAAATTTCATGTGGCTATTATTCTTAACTGGCTTCGGATTGTTCCCAGGCTTCAGCTTTGGCGTGAAGCAGGAGCTTCTGCCCCGTGTGTTCCCAAGCTGGACGGCTTGGGAACGAGGACTATTTTTCAACTATTTTTGGCGGACAAACAGGATGCACATCGGGCGTGCTACTTTCAAAATGTTGCCGGTTGGCTTTAGTTTGCCAGTTTTTTGATCCACAAAAAAGGAGACAACGTTATTGTCGTTCATGTTCGCTGCCAGGTAAATTTTACCGGTGGGGTCGATCCCGACAAAACGCGGATGATCGCCTTGCGTCGGTTCATGTTGAACGACTTTCAATTTGCCATTGTTTTGATTGATACGACACACCACCGTACTGTTATGACCGCGATTCGAGCCGTACAAAAACTTCCCGTTCGGGTGAATCGCAATTTCTGCAGTATAACTGACGCCTCTATAATCGTCAGGAAGTGTGTCAACCGTTTGCGTTTCTTTGAGGGTTCCGTTTTTCGCATCGAAATCGAGTGTAACCAGCGTGTTATCGAGTTCGTTAATGCAGTACAGCCATTTGCCATTCGGGTGAAAGCTGACGTGCCGAGGTCCTGCACCGGGGGCTGATTGCCATCGCGAACATTTGGAAAGTTCTGCTTTGGCTGAAATCCGAAAAACTTCGATGTGATCGTTACCTAAATCTGCCACGCAAACAAAGTTTCCATTTTGACTGATTGCCACCCCGTGCGGATGCGGACGTTTTTGCCTGCGGGGGTCTGCTCCGCTGCCTGTATGTTTTATTTTAGAAACAGTATCTATCAGTCCGCCGTTTTCCCCAACCGGAATTGCAGAAGTTCCTTCGCCGCCATAATGACAAACCAAGACAGAATAGCCGGTGGGAGAAACTTCGATATGCGTGGTGCCGGAATCACCCGTGGATGCTTTTCGATACGAGCCAAGGGCAGAGAGTTTCCCCTGTTTGGTATCAATGTCGAAAACCTGCACAAAGCCGTTCGGCATTCCTTTTGCCACTTTTTCGCGGGTTCCCGCATACAATTTATTCTGGGTTGGATGCAACGCCATGAAGCCGGTGCTGATGTTATCTTCCGCCACTTGCAGCTCTCCAAATTCACCGGTCTCTGTATCGAGCAAGCAGCGATAAATGACCGCAGGCTTAGCGGGGCTGGCGATAAAAAGCCACTGTTTTTCTGCTTGAGCAGAATCGAAACAGGTCAGCAACATCGTCGCAGCAACGCAAGTCATAAAAAGTGATCTCATAGTTTGTTATC
>JALWSL010000250.1 GCA_027080405.1 Planctomycetaceae bacterium | reverse complement strand
GTTATGTTCCGGGCGGAAGAAGGTCATTTCGGTGATGAGGATTTTCGCCTTGTAGATGTCGTCGCACAAATCGAGTCCGGCAGGAGCGGTATCGCCGAGGTAGGCGAGAAGCGGAACACGTATTTCGTTGGTGACCTCTGTACCGGCAAGTCTCAGGTCGCGGATTTTCTCGCCGGGGAGTCCCTGAAATTCCGGTTTCAGTTTTTTTCGTCGATCCCAAACAATGTACCCGACCGAGGGGACGGTGTGTCTGGTTTCGACGACGGTCACGAGATGTTCGCGGGAAAGTTCGTATTCCTCGCCGGGGAGAACGGGAATGAGATTGCAGAGCATGCGACCACGATCCAGCCTTTGCCAGGCGCGCAGGAGCCGTTCGACATCTTCCTTAACCTGAGCGGGCAGGTAGATGGTGGGCGGTTCCATTTTCATCATACGCCTGCGGGCCACATAGGCGGGCAGGGCGGCCATGTGATCCAGATGGGCATGGGAAAGAAAAAAAGTGGGAGTCCCCATGAATGACCAGGGGGTGCCCCCCATATCGAATCCGATTTTCAATTCAGGAACGCGCCAGTAACTTTGAACGGCGGCGCGGGAATAGCCTTCAATGGTCAAGCCGTGATGCTCGATCATACGCAGCGGCAGATTATTGACGACCGGTTCCAGTTCGGTAACGGTCTGTTTGGGTGAGGTTTCCATGTTCATGATTCGGGCAAGTCTGTTCAAATGCTGGCTTTGTCAGTGGTGTCTTTGTTCAAGTAGCGGCCAGGGTTATTGTGGTGGAATCTCCGGAAGGCTGTATCGGTAATGAGTCGTCAAGTCAGTCAATTGTCGGAGGTGCTGTTGTGTGGCCTGTCTTGCGGTTTTTCATCGGTCTTTTTCGCGTCGGTCCGGTTTGTTTCGGGTGATCCGTTTTTCAAGGGTAATGATAGCATGACATCGAGTCGTTGCACGTCAGTTCCCGGAAATTCGGGCAGGCCGATTTTCATTCGGTCGTGACCGGCTTGCGGTTCGGCGCGGTAGGTTTTGAAAAGATGATCCCACCAGGTGAGATTGAAGCCGTAATTACTGTCTGTTTCGTCCTGTTGTTGGGAGTGGTGGATGCGGTGCATATCCGGCGTAACGAGAAAGAATCGCAGAAAGCGGTCGAGCAGTTTCGGCAGTTTGATATTTCCGTGATTGAACATGGCCGTCGCGTTGAGCAGGATTTCAAAAATCATCACCGCCAGGGGCGAGGCTCCGAGCAGGAGAATGGCCGCCATTTTAATGAGCATGGAAGCCAAAATTTCAATCGGATGGAATCTCAGGCCGGTCGTGACATCGATATCGTGATCTGTGTGGTGCACCCGGTGCACTCGCCAGAACAGGGGGATGGAGTGGGAGAACAGGTGCTGGAAGTAGATCAGTAAATCGAGAGAGACGATAGCAATCAGGATGTTCGCCCAGTTCGGCATGTTGATCAGGTGGAGTACACCCCACTGTTTCCGCTGCGCAATTTCCGCAACAGCGACCGCACTGAGCGGGAGAAGGAAGCGAACGGCCAGGGTGTTCAGCCCGCTCAGCAGCAGATCGTCCGGCAGAATCCGCGTGCGGACGAGCGCCCCGAGCTGCTTGGCGCGGGCTGGAATGGGACCGTCTACGGTAGCTTCCTGGTTGGGGCGATCGACGAGCTAGAGCACTACGATAC
>JALWSL010000249.1:1246-6975 GCA_027080405.1 Planctomycetaceae bacterium | reverse complement strand
GTTGATATCGTTCGGGGTCAATGTTTTCACGATCTGCAATTCCTGCTCTTGGGAGAGATCGATAATATCTTCCTGGACAGGAAGCCCGAAGGAATCACAAATAACCTTTACAGTTGGCCTGTCGTAGAACTGGGCGTGGTTGCGAATCGTCACCGCGCACATTTTATTTGAAAGCTCGACGTGTGATCCCAGCGGAAACAGGGATATTGTCTGAAGAAGACCGCGCACGGCGTTCGGTTCATATAACCCTTTGCGAGCCTCTTCCAAAATGGTCTCAACGGCCGTATAGGGAGCCATTGCTTTACGATAGGGACGATCGGAGGTCATGGCCACATAGGCATCTGCGACAGATGCAACGCGGACAAGCGGGGGGATTTGCGTACCGGCTCTGCCTCTCGGATAGCCGGAACCATTCCATCTCTCGTGGATTTGCCATGCAACCTGTTTTACTGCAATCGGAATTCCGGGGATCTGTTCGAGCAGCCTCAATTTTCGGGAAGCGTGTTTTTTCATTTCAAGGGCTTCCAGCGGAGTGAACTCTCTTGGCAAATTGATCAATTTCTGTATCGCTTTGCCGATACCTATTCGTGACATCAGGCACCCCATCCCGATGTAACAGACATTTTCCTTGCTGAATCCCAATATGGTTGCCATTGACATGGCCAGTTTGGAGACCTTCAGACAATGCTCATTAATAGCCTCGGCCTGAGAGGACTCGATTGCCAGTTTGACAAACAGATCAATATCGCCGAGCAGTTGCTCCACCGACTCATTCGCAATTTTTGAAAGGGGATCGTAGCGGACTCCCTCCTTCGATTCGCTATAGAGCTCAGCAAAAAAACTTTTCAGATGTTCGACATGTTTTTGGTGGGCTGAAGCGAAACTTTTTTCCAGGCGGGCATCGTAGTTGGCAGAAGGAGGTTTTTTCAACTCCCTGAATAGTGAGCGGGATCCTTCCCCATTCTGCGTTTTCAGTTCTTTAAGAACCTGGTCTTTTCGATTGAGATTTTTCTTCTGGCTGGCAAGGCCGAGACTGATCTCCGAGACATACTTGCTGTCGATCGCAATCTGCTTGATGCCACGTTTGCGCAGGCCACCAATTTTATCCTGTGTCAGCGTGATGCCACGATTCAACAGCAACAACTGTGAATTCTGCGCATCATAAATTGCGGCTGGTAGCACGACACCTTGGCGCAATTCGTTGAGCGAAATAATGGTTTTGTTCATGGCTCTCACTTGTGGAAGTACAACCAGCGCGACTTCAGTCCTGGAAGTTGCGGTTGCATCAGACGTAACAAGCGACAAAGGAGCGGGTTACGGAGAATCAGCCCCAACATCATGCCCTGAAAGGGCCAGTTACGCGAAGTACCGCCTGCCCGATTCACGATTTATTATGGAATATTCCCCTCGACAATAATCGAAAGCCGAGACAGAGCAATTACTGCTTACAGTTTCCTCATTAATAGCTTGCAAAGCAGAACCGGCGAGATGGAAATGAGTTCCATTCGATTGGAAGATCCCGAACGGGGCGATACCCCTGCCGGTCATGCGGATTGTAGCAGTTGGGGGTGGCAATCGTTGTTCAGGGAAAAACAGAACTTTCGGGGAAGCACAACTCACTCCAATCATTTCGCATTGGTTACAGGTATCCCGGCGATTTGCATAAAGGGAATCACTGCATCTTCAGCTCTTGATTTTGGGTTGGTGCATCAGAGTTGGTGCATCAAATCAGTGCGACAACGGAACGCGGCCCATGAAAATACAACCTCCCGATTTAAGGACTGAAAAGGCGCTACTGCACAACGTCCAGGGCTCACCATCGCTCGACAGGACCGTTGGGAACCTTGATCAAAGCGGTTGCCGTGGTGGTAGTGCGCTCTCCATGGCGTCGCTTTATTTCTTCGACGATCTCCTGGAACTTATCGGGAGAATCCAGTCGTCTTAAGCGGTCTTCCAAATCTTCGGGGATTCCAAGTCTTGCTCCATACCATCCCGCAAATTTTCGGAAAAGAACAGTCGCATAGTCCCCATGTTCGTGAAGCATTAAATCGAAGTGTCTGCGCAAAAAAGCGATCTGCTCATCAGGTGTCGGCGGAGTAGGTTTTTCGCCTTCATGAAGCTGTTTCAGTTTCCGAAACAGCCAGGGGTCAAGCATCGCCCCACGTCCGATTGCAACAGCCTGGCATCCCGTGATGTCCCTCATCGTGATTGCGTCTTCAAGCGTCCGCACATCTCCGTTGCCGATCACTGGAATCTGCTCAACTGCTTCGACGACCTGCCTGATCCCATCGAGATTCACCTGGCCGTGAAAACCTTGCTGTCGAGTCCGTCCATGAACGGTAATCCCCGCAATCCCAACCTGTTCAAAAGATTTTGCCAACAGCGGTGCGGTGATTTGTTCCGAATTCCATCCCAGTCGCATTTTCACGGTTACCGGAACCGATACCGCTTTTACCACCGCAGCCACCATCGCGGTTGCGGAATCACAGTCACACATCAATCGAGCTCCTCCCCCGGAACTGTTGACCTTTCCCATCGGGCAGCCCATGTTGATATCGATCCCCTCATAGCCCATCTGTTCAAGAAATACCGCCGCCCTGGTGAGATCCGAAATTTGACTTCCGAAAATTTGGACAGATAACGGCTTGTCCTGTGCAGAGGTCTTGATCAATTCCCGTGCTTTCCGTCCTCCGGAAACAAGTTGTGCCGCCAGGATCAGATCAGTCGTCGCCAGCCCGATGCCCCCCAACTCTCTTAACGCGGTTCGTAGAGGAAGATGGGTATATCCAGCCAGAGGCGCCAGGAAGTAACGCGACGGGAGAACTCGCGAACCGACAGAGATTTCCTTTTCCTCCTGCAAATATCGGTCAGGGATGTTCTCGTTATCGTGCTGATTGTAATTTTTACAATCGTGTGATTCTGTTTGCGTTTGCAGGGAAGAATTCATCTCGATATTCAGCTCTTTCTGCCTGTTTATATTCCCCTGTCGAAGAAATCGTGATTCTGGTATCCTGCCGCCCTGTGCGGGGAGACGTTCTGTTCAGACAGGGTATCTGCAAGGGGGCAGCCTGGTCTGTTCCTCTCGCGACAAGCCAACGTGTTACTGATGAGGGGTAATCTGTTGCTCATAGACTCTTATTGGCGTCAACATGGTGCAATGAAAATTTTAGCGATGAATTCGAGCCTGGCAAAGCCGATTGTTTATCGAGCATTGATGTTATCAGCGTTTTGCTCCTGCTGCGTCGGTTGTATCACGCCCTGGAACACGCAATTGCCCAGCCCGTATGCGATGGATCCCCGCATCGAAAACGAACGCTTCAAACAATTCGACCCCTTTGCCCTGGACGATTTAGGCCCCAAAACCGACACGCGACCGCGTGGCTACGATCAGCCCCGAAGTCGGGTTCGCCGCTCCAAAGAAGCCGAATATTTTCCGGGCAGGCCAACCCCGGGAGTGATGCACACTCCCCCGGATCCGCGAACGTCCAGACGATCGAAGCAGTATCATCAGGCCGTTCCCTTTTAGTGACCAGGTTTCGTATTGATGCTGAATATTTTCGGTGTTTTTCAGTTGCGAAATGCCCGAAAGGATGACAGATCAATAGCTGCTTGCATCACCGGCACTCCTCACCCTTTCAAAACGGTGGAAGCCGAAACCGTCTTCGGCTTAACCTGCCGGTTTAGCATTTACACCATGTTGAGGTTGAGCGGGTAGGCTTCGTCGGAAATCGTCGCTACTCGACACATAGATCGCACGTTGGCCAGTTCGTGGAACAACTCCTCTGAACAACATGATCTCGTATTTTATTTGGCATCAACAGTCAAACCGGGCCAATCGTCTGTACGGAACGGTGTCACAGGCAAACCTGTTCTGTTTTGCAGGTTGCAAACCGGGTTATCCGCCCAGGCATAGCGAACCGCAACCGGATTCTTGACCTGATTCGACCAGACAAGCAACGTATCGTTGCTCAGAATTTTTCCTTGTGCTTTAACGAACTTTCTGTCTTCTCCCGCAATCGCCAAACCGATCGGTTCACGCACATCAAAGGTATCGAGACCATCACCAACATCCTGGAATTTGATGATGACCTTTCCATCTTTGATGGTATGGGAAAGGTACCGCGGTGAACGACTGACAATCTTGAAGCCGTAGTCCTGCGCGAGTGCCAATCTCGCCAGACGTTTGCCTACATCCCGCTTGTTTCTGGGGTGAATGTCGTCTGCTTCTCCCAGATCGGTAATAATGGCTTCGCCAGTATGGGGGAGTGAAAGTGTCATCGTCTGTGCTTCCCTCAATTCAGCCCAGGTGCTTTCTCCCGGTTCCGGAACCTCCCGTCTAAAGTCAGCAAGAGAAACCCAGTAGAAAGGGAAGTCCCCCTGTTTCCAGTCCTGACGCCAGTTGTTGATCATCAGTGGGAACAGGTGTCGATACTGGTAAGCCCGCCCAGCATTCGATTCCCCCTGATACCAAATCGTTCCCCTGATGCCGTACCCAATAACCGGATACAAACAACCGCCATAAAGGTTCCCCGGACGATGGTTGCCTGTGAGCGGATTACGGGGAGCTCGGGGGCGTCTTGGAATCGGCTTTTTTTCCGCCTTGGCTTTCTTGACCGCTTCCTGCCAATTTTTGAGCTGCTGGGCATATTTTGCCATCGCCTTTTCATGATCGTAGGTCTTCTCAATCCCGGCCCAGCGTTTCATCATTTCGGTATAGCGTTCATCTTTTTCGAGCAGATCCCGCCGTACCCACGCCTCAGCTGAAGAGCCTCCCCACGAGTTGTTGATCAGACCGACCGGCACTCCCAATGCCTGATGAATTTCCAGGCCGAAAAAGTAGCCGACGCCGGTATAACTCCTGACAGTTTGCGGAGAGCAGACTGTCCAGGCTCCATTAAAATCTTTCTCATGTTTTTGGGAGGCACGATTCGGAATTCTAAGGTGTCGAATACGGGGATACTTCGCGGTGAGGGTCTCCAGATCGGCGTCAGTAGAAGATCCAACCGTAAAAGCCATGTTCGATTGACCAGAGCATACCCAGACTTCACCAACCAGAACATCCTGTATGGTGACATCGCTACTGCCTGAGACTTTAAGAACAAAAGGCCCGCCCGCCTTCATCGCATCCAGTTTTACCTGCCAACGGCCACTGGCATCTGCGGTCGCTTCGTGCTTTTGATCTTTTATGGTGACTGTCACCTTTGTCCCCGGGGTATCCCAACCCCAAACGGGATTCTGCCTGTTCCGCTGCAGAACCATGTGGTCAGTGAAGACATGACACAGTTCGACATCTGCAAAAGTGACTGCAGGAACAATCAGAGCCAGAATAACCGGTAAAACCAAGCGACAAAGCAGCTTCATTGCAGATCTCCATGTTGTGTTTCAAAAGGGTTGTGTTTCATAAGGAATGCAAAAACAAGGCAGGTAGCAAGGTGGTTGAATCGCGAGCATTCAACATGGTACAATCGCGCATTATGGAAGACGGATTTGAATTGGTCAAGTCAACGCATCAATACAGTTTGTTCCGATTGGGCTGTTGTGGCTGATTAGCCAGGAGGGAAAAATCGGTTTTATCGGAATTATCAACCAAATTGGCTTGGAATCGTGAACTGAAAATCGGTAGTCTGGATGCAGTTCGTGAACTTTTTTTCCATTTGAATACTAGGATCGTTCAATGCGAAGTATTGTAGTTGCTGCTTTATGTGCGGTCTTTCTGCTAGGCATTATTG
>JALWSL010000249.1:0-1236 GCA_027080405.1 Planctomycetaceae bacterium | reverse complement strand
TGGCATGGCTCCCAGTGACAAGAAGGTAAAGGAACCGAACGAAAAAGTTTACCGGCACGTTGTCCTGTTCAAATTCAAGGAAGAGGCGACCAAGGAACAGATCGATCAGATCGTTATCGAATTCGGGAACCTGAAAAATCAGATCGATACTGTTCTCGGCTTTGAGTATGGGACCGATGTCAGTCCCGAAAAATTGGCCAAGGGATTTTCGCACTGCTTCCTTGTAACATTCCGCAACAAAAAGGATCTGGAAGCGTATCTCCCTCATCCAGCCCATCAGGCGTTTACCGCCAAGCTGAAACCGATTCTTGCTGACGTGCTTGTTGTCGATTACTGGACGGAATCGTAATCGTAAATCTCCGGGAACCCAGGCCGGGACAGCCGCGGCTCTGTGCAGCTCTCGTCTGGCAGTTTTCGTTTCAAGGAATGTTACCGGAGCAAAGCGGACGACCGGCGCGCCCACACCAGGGCGGGCGCTGCCCGATCTGCTCGAGGTTCGCCCTCAATCATTGATCGCTGAGAATGCGTTACCAAGTTACCAACCGAGCGACATGTTGGTTTCGATGGCCCGTTGTGCTTCGTGTAGATCTGCACCAGTATCCATCATGAATAGTCGAATCGCGTGTACCTTGTCACCACTGGCTCGGGAGAGACACTCTCTGGCCGTATCGCAGGGATCGCTTGCCCCGTCAAGCCCGAGTAATCGTTTGGAAATCACCCATAGGTCGCGTGGACGCTTGCTGATACGAAGAACCTCCTCTTCCGGATAGTTATCTTCCGCATAACTGCGAGCCTGCTCCTCGTTCTCCGCCCAGCTGATCATAATGTGAGCATTCGTTTCAATTTCGTACATCGCCATCGGTCTAACTCCTTGGGAAAAGTGACGGGAACAAAGTCTGTCTGACGGGACAGAACTTGAGAAATGCCGAGAATTCAGCAAGAGAGCCTGTGTCAAAACAGACGCAGGGCAAACAGAGCGGAACCGTGCGCCAGGTGGAGGGGAGCCCTGATCGGGTTAGCACTCCCGACGAACCTTCCGCCCCGGAACTTGTCGTTACTTCAGCCATTTCGAACCATTCTGAAACACACCCCCCAATCAGAGCACAGGGCAGGGCAATCGCATGAAATTATGCTGGATTTGCCGTTAAATATTGCAATAATTTTTTGAAACTCCAACTCGCTTTACGTCGTTTCAGTCTCATGCTCAGTTTTTCGCTTCTGTCCCGTTTGACAATC
>JALWSL010000248.1 GCA_027080405.1 Planctomycetaceae bacterium | reverse complement strand
GTATTCTTCAGTTGGGCAACCAGTAACGAAAACGCATTACTTCCGGGGTCAAGTTTTCTTTCGATCAGCAATCGCTGGGCAGTGTCTCGCAGCCAACCGTTCGGTTGCAGCAGTTGGGCGACGAGTTGTTCGTCTGTCATTTTTGCCAGATTCGGAATCGGTTTTGTCCCGACGGAATCTTTGACGAGACGGTAAATTCGCCCCTTGTCACTGCCGGCATAAAGATCGACACGTTCCTGCCAGGCTTCGGGAATCCACTGGGGATGTTCGATCACTCTGCGGTACATATCAGCAATCCATAAGCTGGAATCCGGCCCGGTGATAATCCAGGAAGGTCTGCACCAGGAATCTGTCGAACAGAAGACTTCGGATTTTTCTTCTCCCTTGGCACGATGCGCGGTCGCCAGAATACCGGGATATTCCACAACCACCCGGCTGACCAGATTATGAACCGGTTCGCAAATGAAAGCGGACTTGTTCATTTCTTCGCCCATTGAGGGATCCCGGAAAAACCGCGGGCTGCAGGCAGAGGTGAACCGGTTCGCTGCGAATAGATCGTTAAATCGATCTGCGGTGCGGCTTGTCGGATAAACAGGCGGGGCGAAGTCCGGTTTAATGAGGATATTTCTGGGTGAGGGAGATGCGACATACGGGTTCCGTTTCAAATCGCGATCTTCAATCACATACTGGTACAATGGGACGCTGTTGGAATTGCCGAACCAGTTGCCGAAATCGTCCCGACAACGACCGTACTGGCTTGATCCGCTGACTGTTTCCAATTTGCCACTGTCGGGATAGATGCAGACATCCCGCCCGGACATATTCACTTTCTCCCCCGTTTTCAAACAGGTAACAACACCGCCGGCATGACCGTTCCCCAAATACAAGGAATGGTTCAACCCATAAGTAAAACCACAGATGCGGTGTTGCGGATTGTCAACTTGAAAACCGGTGTAGAGCACTTCACGATGATCCGCTTTCCCATCGCCATCGGTGTCCTTCAAAAAGAGAATATCGGGCGCGACCGTCACCAACACGCCGCCATTCCAGGGAAAAACACCATTCGGAAAACCGAGGTCTTTGGCGAAGACGACCGCTTTGTCGTACTTCCCGTCGCCATCGGTATCGCTGAGCACCTTGATTTTTCCATCAGCCGGTCCGTCCCAGAAAGTTTTTCGTTTCTCTTTGGGAAGTTGCTGATCCCGTTTGCCTCGCGGATAATCGCTCATTTCCGCCACCCACAACCGCCCATCGGCCCCGACCGCAAAATTGACCGGATCGACAACCAACGGCTCTGCCGCGACAACTTCTACGTGATAACCTTTCGGAACCGTGAAACTTTTCAGCGATTGTTCAAGCGAAAGCGGTTCGTCCAGATTTTTTCCTTCGTACAATTCATGAATTCGCTTCATGATGACTTCTTCCGTCCCCGAAGACCAACGCCCCGGTTGGAGGTAGTAGATCATTGAATAATCGACTTCGTAGCCCCCTTCTTTTCGCATTCGTTCCGGAGCAACATAGGCGAAAACATCGTTTGCATACGCGGTGACCCAGGTGTTGGCACCGAATTCCTTTTTGATACGCAAGGCGTAATCAACACAAACCTCGCCACCCAGAAAGATCATCGTGAATTGATCGCCGAATCGCCAGGTTTGAATCGGCATCGGATAACTTTCCGGCATACGGCCTTTAATCCGATGAATTTCAAGCATGGCCCGGGCATGATTTCGCACTTGCGGTCGTGGGCTTTTCAGGGCTTTTCGCATCTCCTCAACGGAAGGACGATCAATCGGCAAGCCGGCGAAACCGAAATGCGGAGTAGGCGGGGCGGTAATTTCCGACCATTCTTTCTTTAACAGATCGTGAATTTCCTCCGCAATTTCTTCTCCTTCGATCTGGCAGTATGCCATCGCTTTTTTCGGATCGCGTGGCGGGTTCGCATCGGCTCCGCAACCAATTGTGCATAGAGCGACGATGCCGGGGTGCTCTTTTTCCAACTTGCGCGCCGCAAACCCCGCCCAGTCTCCATTGATGCGATTATGTTCACCGCCAAAGGTGGTACAGTGGCACGCATAATTGAAAATGAGTCCGCGAATCGACTTGCCATCCGGAGCAGTAATTTTCAAAACGGGCAAGGTGTGATCGACAGGTCCATTCGGGTTGACTCCAAAGCCTCTCCAGATGCCATCTTTGATCACTCTGCGATTATCTGCAAAAGTGACCTCTCCAACCGAATGAAAAATACGAGCCGGCTTCAACGACGCAATCGCTTTATCGACCGCCAAAGCACATTGATCGCGCACAAAATCGCTGTACTGTTTCAGGTTTGCATCTTCCTGCTTTGTCAGTGGGACTGAAAAAAGATTGACAAGCCCTCTGGGAATATGCGGAGATGTATGGGTGTGCGTGCTGCAAATCACAAAGCGTTCCCGGGAAACGGGATGTTTCTTCTGCACCTCTTTCAAAATTTCGGAAGTCAACACGCCGGGGAATCCGATTGTATCGACAGAAAGCAGCAGATGGATTTTCCCGGCTTTGCTTCCGTTTTGCCCGGCGGTTCGCATCGCCATACAGCGCACATTCAGTGGCGTATCGATTCCGGTTGAGGGCTTCGTGCGGGAACCGTAACCGGAAAGGCGAAGCGGTTTTTTCGGCGTAATATCCACTCGAGACAGTCCCACGTCCCAGTTGGCGGCCCGGCTCATCGTTGGACAGACAACAAGAAGCAGACAGGCGACAAACAGATCACTTCGTAATTGATGAATCATTGGAATCATGATCTTTTTTCATCCAAACAGGGCATGTAGCGGGGAATCCAGCGCGGCTGGTCCATTCTGATAGCCGTCACCAAACTGATATTCTTCTAAAATTTGCGAGTCGTTCGCAAACTTTTACCGTTAGTAATACAAAGCTCAAGCCTGAAAGTACCGTTGAAATGGCCCGGCAGGGAGCGAACATCGCACGATACTGAATCGTACTTCAACAAATTGCGTGCTGTCCAGTGTTCAGCCGATATTGTGATCAGTCGATGACGATATATCGTGTTCAAACAGAGTGATGACTTAAGGAACCCAGATTGCGGAAGATTCCAGAGCGTCACCACGCTGTTGAGTGACTTTTCTCGCCTTGATCCGATAATAGGGTGCGATGTAATTGCCCCGATGCCGGAAGTCGCCGGGAGATGCATTTTTATCGGCCCGTTTCGGTTCGCTGAATGCTTCGATCACCATCCCCGCTTCGCAGATTCCGCCGAGTATTTCTTCCGTGCGGTGCAGGAACTCCAACGCTCCTGATTCCCGATAGGACTGATCTTCGACTTTCGGTAGTGGTTCATCCCGATAGTATTCGATGCCGATGACGTAGCGGTTCTGTGAGTCTCGTCCGACAACCTGCAAGCTGACGGGCTGCTTATGCTGGGAAATATAAAGTCCGTTCGGTTTCAACACCCGGCCAACTTCTGCAAACACCGGTGCAACTTTGGGGACGTAACAGGTACTGACGGGATGATGGACGATATCGAAACCGTCGTCTGCCAATTCATGGAGATCGTCCATCGACGTTTCAATCAACCTCAAGGAATAACCCCGATGGGCCGCTTCACGATGATCGAGCGCCAGCATCTGCGGGCTGAGATCGACAACCGTCACATTCGCCCCGGCTGCCGCGTACAAAATGCTCTGCCAACCGCCTCCGGCTGCCAAACAAAGTACATTGAGTCCCGCCACCGATGCGGGCAACCAGCCGCGCGAATCAAGCGTGGCCAGTGGACGCTGACATTCTTCATCAGTGGCACACCGGGCGAAAACGGATCTCTGTTTTGCCAGGCGGTCGTAGGCGGCTTTGTTGCGGGAGAGATAATCCATCCGTAATTGAAACCATCCAAATTTGAACCTGAGAAGTTTTTTGTTTCCTGCGTTCGCATCAGACTTTCAGCGTCAGACTTTCAGGAAAATTTTATGTTTGTAACAGATGTAAAGCATCCCCCATTGGACGGCCAAAACGGAAACAGCAGACAGAAGCGGGGTGTAATCTCCCGTGTACTTCAGCATACCACCAAAGATTGCATGGGCCGTGTATTCGAAGTCGATAAAATCGGGAGCCATATAAATGAGGATGGAGTTGCTACCAATCACGACGAAAAAGAAGGCCCACTTCCGCAGCTTCCAAACATCGATTACCAGATAGAACAGGGAAAGAACCAGCAGGCTGTAACCGGTGCAGTTCAACACGAACGAACTTGACCAGAGGTTTTTGTTGATGGGAAAGTCGAAATTCCACAGGTAGGCCAACCCGAGTGAGAGAAATCCGAGCACCACCATGATTGCCACCTTGAAATACCCTCCCCACTGTTCATTTTTCAGCAGTTGGCCCGTCATGATGCCGGAAAGAGCAGTTGAAATTGCGGGGATGGTGCTGAGCAGTCCCTCGGGATCCCGGTCTCCCTTGTAGAGAACACCTGGCAAAAACAGGCGATCGATGTAGTCGGTCAATGTATGACCGGGGCTGAGGTCGCCGGCTCCGAAACCAGGAACCGGAATAAATTTCAGAGCCGCCCAGTAGGCAATCAGAAGACCGGCAAACCAGAGGAACTGTCCGCGGAAGCCGGTGTTGAGAAAGATTAAACCTGCAAACAGATAGGCCAGCCCGATTCTGCCGAGGACACTCGCACAACGCAGGTTTTCCCAGTCGAATTGGAGTAGCCCGTTGTAAATCAGGCCGAGAAAGACAAGCATCAAGCCGCGATAGATCACATGGTTGCGCAGCATTGCCTGGCTGTCCTCCCGTTGCAGGCGTTTCTGGAATGAAAACGGCATCGAAACACCAGCGATAAACAGAAACAGCGGGAAGATCAAATCATACAATGTAAATCCGTTCCATTCGGGATGTTCCATCTGATTCGAGAGCCAGACAAGACCTTCCCACTGAGTCAAAGCGGCTGCCTGATGGATGACGGGCCCGCCCCCCGCGATCCAGAACATATCGAAACCTCGCAGAGCATCGAGACTGATCAGACGGTTGCTCACAAACGGGGTGGATACTTTCTCTTCTTGTTGATTCATCGTAGCGGCCTGTATATTTCTGATATTCTGATGACACTGATATTATTGCTGGAGTTCTTCCAGTAGCCTGTAAGTGGAACGCATTTCCTCGGCCAGACCGTGAACGACATCGGGTGATGTTTCCCCCGGCATGACGTTCCAGGTGTAGGTTTCAACCTCCAGGTGTGGGGCATAACCGAGATCGCGAACCGCCTGCATCGCCTCGCGCAAAGACTGACGTGTTGTTGAAAGTGGGCCGAGAGAGTCGGCATGCACCGGGACATGAAAATGGATGCGCCAACTGTCGGCTTCCAACCAATCTTGTGGCGGTGAGTCCGCAAACTCCGCCGTCAGGTCGGTCAGGGATGCTGTTTCTCCAGATGACGGCGATCTGCAGAATGTTTGGTGCAGATATCTCGGTTCTGCGAATTGTGCCAGAAAACGTCTCCCGTCGATATTGTTCGCGGGATCATTCAACTCGATGGCACACGTGATATGAACCTTGTTGATGCGAATTTCATTTTCGGCAAGAGCCTGAATCGATTGTCTGACATCTTCGTACTCAACCGCCTGATGGCAGACATCGTAACAGAGGCCGATGTGCGTATTGACGAGTTCCTCCGCAAGAACACTTCGTGCCTGATCGCGAAGCTGTTCGAAAAAGGTGATGGCCTGTGCCGTGGTCTCTAACACGCAGAGCGGTTCCGGTTCAATCGCCAGTCGGATGACGCGACCTGTTTCGTCGTGAAGGGCATCCAACTGTCGGGCCAATTCAATCAACTGCTCGCCACACCGATTCGTAAAATCGGGCTCACGGGACAGTTCCCTGAATCCGAGTGGAACAGTGGAAAGGCTTCCCTCAACTCCATCAGGAAGAAGCTCTGCCAGCAGTTTGGCACACCGGATTGTGTAAGCCAAACGATCAGCAGAGGTCCAATCTGGAAGATAAACCTGCTCTTTGACTCTTTCCGTGTGGAAATTACCGTAAGGGAATGCGTTTAATGTATAACAGGGAAGTCGATTGTCGGCCAGTTTCTGTTTCAAGCAGGCCAATTTCCCGGTAGATTCAATCAGCTCACGCGTGACGGAATCGGCCAACCATAGCCCGGCTGCAATCGGCCGGCCGGTTAGTTCTTGCACCTGCGCTGTTTTATCGGTTAGAATCTGTAGCAGTTGATGAACATCTCCCGAAGGATGTACATTGCAGCAGTAACTCAATGGCAGGCTTGAAAGGGACATGCGCACTCCTGGTTGTTTCGATCTTTCTTCTTTCGATTCAGATTCAACCATGTTCGATGATGGAACTGGAGGAACCTGTTATTGCATCGATGTAAAAGATGAAGATACCCGGTGAGTGCATCATGGGCAATTGTGACCGGAGGAAGAGGCCTTTTTTACGGAACTTCGGTTATTTTTTGGGGTTTATTCAGATGAGATGATTTGTGACAGACCGTCTCGGGATCAAATCATCATCATATGGAAAAGTAGATAGTGGCGACAACTCAATCCAAAACCAATCCTTGTTTAAGCGATCCCGATGTGCAGTTGATGCTGCGCGTCAAACAGGGGGACGAGGAGGCGTTTACGGAACTGGTTGAGAACTATCAGGATCGTCTTGTCGGTATTTTTACCAATGTTTTGGGAGATCGGGAAGCGGCGGAGGATTTGGCACAGGAAACATTTCTGAGAATCTATCGTGCCCGCAACGGGTACGAGCCGCAGGCCAGGTTTGCAACCTGGCTGTTCCGTATCGCGAACAATCTGGCAAGCAACACGAAGCGTTCCAGGGGTAGACGCAAAGAGGTTCAGTTCGGTAGCGGCGAGACCGGGCCATTAAGCACCCGACCTCCCGAAAAAAACCTGCCTGAAAAATCTGCCTTGATGCCAGCCAGAATGCTCGACAAGGCGGAATTGTTGAAGATCGTGCATGAGGCAATG
>JALWSL010000247.1 GCA_027080405.1 Planctomycetaceae bacterium | reverse complement strand
GATTTACACGGCTACGCTGCGTGAAGAAGCCCGCTTCCCCTACGATCAACGTAAACAGGCCGAAGAAAAGCTCAAACAGCTTCTCGCCAAGGGAAAACGAACCTATTTCCTGCAACCCGTCAAGGAGCTGGTTTCGGGGGAACCTGCCCCGGTTCCTGTTGAGGAGCCGGAAGAAGAAAAAGCGAAAAGCCCGGCGGACGATCCGGAACTGAACGATGAGCTCGAAGATGAAGTCGGGGAGGAAGATGAGGGCGAGGATTGACCCATTTCGGGGTTTGTTGCGTCCTTGCTGGATTGCAGTTTGTTGAATGAATGACCCGTCGAGCGGGCTGGTGAGTGAATTAGAAGTAGTTAACTTTTGGGAGAGACCCCGTGTTGAAGCGTGTTTTGGTGACTGACAACCTCTCGGCTGCTGGTTTGAAAGTGCTGGAGGAGAATCCGGAAATTGAGTTGGTGATCAAGACGGATCCCAAGTTGACTGTTGAGCAGTTACGTGAGGAGTTGCAGAATGCCGACGGAATTGTCATTCGTTCCGGAACGAAATTGACCGAGGAGGTTCTGGAAGGGCAAACTCGCCTCAAGGCGATCGTTCGAGCTGGTGTGGGCGTTGACAATATCGATATCCCGACTGCGACCAGGCAGGGAATTGTTGTCATGAACACACCGGGCGGCAACACCGTCAGCACGGCAGAGCACACCATCGCGATGATGATGGCTCTTTCTCGCAACATTGCCCCGGCTGGAGCCAGCATGCGGGAAGGGAAGTGGGAACGTAAACTCTTTACCGGGACCCAACTGGCAGGGAAAACACTTGGAGTGATCGGCTTGGGGCGTGTCGGCATCGGTGTCGCTCAGCGTGCCCAGGCACTGGAGATGCGAGTTCTCGGGTACGATCCTTTCATTTCATCGGAAAGGGCCAGTGAATACGGAATTGAACTGTATCGTGATATCGACGAATTGATTCCGCATTGCCAGTTTCTGACCGTCCATACGCCGCTGACGGACGAAACACGTGGCGTCATCAACGCAGAACGCATCGCAAAAATGCCCAAGGGAGTTCGAATTATCAACTGTGCCCGAGGTGGTATTGTTGATGAAAACGATTTGGCCGACGCGATTGAATCGGGACATGTTGCAGGGGCAGCTCTGGACGTTTTCACCAAAGAGCCGCCGCCGGAAGACTTCAGACTGACAAAACTTCCCGGTGTGTTGGCCACTCCTCACCTGGGGGCTTCCACCGATGAGGCCCAGGAATTGGTCGCTGTTGAAGCGAGTGAAATTATCGCCGGATTCTTGACGCGCAACGAAGTTCGCCATGCGATCAACATGGCCCCTGTCTCTGCTTCCGAAATGGAAGGGATGAAGAAGTACATCGACCTGGCGTATCGATTGGGGCTCTCCCTGGCCCAACAAACGCACGGGGAAGGGATTAAAACGGCCAAGATCAGTTACCGGGGTGAGGCGGCCAATAAACATACCCGACTTCTCACCTCTTCGTTCGCTTCGGGGCTGCTCTCCTCTGCCTTGGGGGATCGTATTAACATCGTCAACGCCAATATGCTGGCTGAAGAGCGGGGCGTGACGATCAGTGAGCAGACGTCGAAAGAAGCGGGTGATTTTTCGACGATGATTGTCGGCTCTGTTGTAACCGACAACCGTACCTTGAAGGTCGCCGGGACAATGTTCGGTCACGAATACCTCCGTATGGTACAGCTGGATAATTTCCAGATGGAGGCCTATCTCGACGGCTGCCTGCTGATTTACCGACATCGGGACGTGCCCGGTCTGATCGGGTTCATCGGTTCAATCTGCGGAAAGAACAACCTCAATATCGCGCACATGTCCCTGGGACGAACTCAGAAAGAACCGGGGGGCGATTCCATTGCGGTCATCAACCTCGATGCCAAACCATCAGAGGAAGTGCTGGAGGAAATCCGCAATCACGATGAAGTTACCGGTGTCGATATTGTTGAACTCCCCGAAGCTGGTGCCCCACTTCCCTGGCTCGGATTGTAACCGCGGCTTGGCCTGTGTGACAGATTCTTACTCACCTTTTCTCCAGCTATCCCGTAGCCGCTTCCCGGTTTCGAGTTGCGAAGCAAGCTGCCGGGAGTTGCGCTGCCTGATTGCTTCGGTCATTTCTTCAAGCTGATGTTGAAACTCCCGGATCGCCTGCAATGTTGCGGACGAATTCTGCAGGAAAATGGACGTCCACAATTCGGGATCACCAGCTGCAATTCTGGTTGTGTCGGCATAGCCCGTTGCAGCCAGGGGAAGATCCTTCTTCTGGATTGTCGCAGCCA
Organism: Planctomycetaceae bacterium; assembly: GCA_027080405.1. Taxonomy (GTDB): domain Bacteria; phylum Planctomycetota; class Planctomycetia; order Planctomycetales; family Planctomycetaceae; genus Rubinisphaera. The sequence continues at coordinate 4,687 of JALWSL010000247.1, read as the reverse complement.
GAGCGGAAGCAACCAGATGGGGCAGATGGCTTGTCATGGCCAGGGTTTTATCGTGCGATTCGGGAGACATCAAATGGATTCTTGCTCCCATGGCAGACCAGAATTGGACAAGAAAATCGGTGCAGGACTTCGTGGTTTCATCTTGAGGAGTGATAACAACAGCCGCCTGTTCGAACAGCCGGGAACTGGAATGCTCGAAACCGGTTTTTTCTGACCCCGCCAGAGGATGGGCTCCGATAAATCGATGCTTTCCCTTGCCGAGTTCCGCGTCGATCTGCCGACAAATTTCTCCCTTCGTGCTGCCAACATCGCTGACAATGCAGTTTTCCGGAAGATACGGATTGATCGCGATAACGCCCTGGGCAATAGAATCGACAGGCGTGCAGAAAATCACCAGATCAGCCTGTTTCGCCGCCTCTGCCAGATCGGTCGTCCCCGCATCCAGAATTCCTGCAGCAACCGCCTGCTCAATCCGCTGTGCAGACCTGCCCACACCAACAATCTGTTTGGCCAAGCCCCGTTCGCGTGAAGCCAACGCAATCGATCCGCCCAACAAGCCTACACCAACAATAACGATGGTATCTGCGAGCGGTTCGGAATGCGTGCCGGGAGTGTTCATGATGTCGCGGTGAGTTTATCCAGGAAAAGTAAGAAGTGACGGCCCCCGGTCAGTGTAATATAGCCATCAAGCCGCTGCTACGCAAAGAGGAGGTGTCGCGAAAAACCGGCTTTTTCAACAAAGCAAACACCCTGAAAACTGTTGCCTGAGCCGATTTATTGGTAGGCTGGAGATCGCTTCTGTTCTCATCGGCAATCCTGTCAAGATTGGAGACCCAAGATGTCCCGTTCTCATCGAGCCCGTTCCCATCGAATCGGTCACTTCCTGTTCTGTCTGGCAATTTACTGCTCCGTGGCTCTCTGCCCGTTTCACTCGTTTGCTGCAGCAGCGGAAAAAATGTGGAAAGCGGGTGTCGCGCGTGCTGTCATCACACCGGAGAAAGCGGTTTGGCTGGCCGGTTACGGAACGCGACGTGTTCCCGATGGAAAACTTCATGATTTGTGGATGAAGGCGCTGGCATTGGAAGACGCCGAGGGCAACCGTGCCGTGTTGATCACAAGCGATTTCCAAGGGGTGCCGAAAGTAATGAGCGATCGAGTCTTTGAGCAGTTGCAGAAGAAATACGGTTTGAAACGGGAACAGGTGATGCTGACGTTTTCGCATAATCATTGTGGCCCGAGGCTGGGCGATGACTTGATCGATTATTATCCGGTTGATGCCGATCAGGTCAAACTTGTCAATGAGTACACGTCGCACATGGTGAGCGAATGCGTCGCGATGGTCGGAAAATCGCTGTCGAATCTCCGACCGGCATTGCTGTTTCAGGGAGAAGGGAAGGCGACTTTTGCAGTCAATCGGCGAAACAACAAAGAGTCGGAAGTTCCCGGCATTATCGCGCGGGGCGAAAAACTGAAAGGTCCGGTCGATCATGCGGTTCCCGTTCTGAAAGTAACACGTCCTGACGGAAAAATCGAGGCGATTCTTTTCGGATACGCTTGCCACCCGACCACGCTCAGCTTTTTGAAATGGTGTGGCGATTACCCCGGCTTCGCACAAATCAATCTGGAAAAGGAATTTCCGGGAGCTACCGCGATGTTCGTCAATACCTGCGGAGGCGATCAAAATCCGCTTCCCCGGCGGAAGGTCGAGCTGTGTGAAAAGTATGGGAAGATGTTGGCCGATGGGGTCAAGCAGGCATTGAAGAAACCGCTTCAACCGATCTCGCCCAAACTGCGCACCGCTTTTCAATATGTCGATCTTTCTTACCTGAAGGTTGTGCAGCGTGAAGAACTTGAGCGGCTCGTCAATGACAAAAACCCCATTCGTGCCCGCTGGGCAACTCGCATGTTGGGAAAACTGGATCGCGGAGAAACATTTTCGCCCAGCTATCCCTATCCCGTTCACGCCTGGCGATTGGGGAACGAAATGCTCGTGATCGGCATGGGGGCAGAAACGGTGGTTGATTTCGCGATCCGTTTCAAAAAAGAGTTTGGCCCCGGCACCTGGGTTTGTGGATACACCGACGATATGATCTCGTACATTCCCTCCCGACGTGTTTGGGGCGAAGGAGGATACGAAGGCGGTTCATTCCTGTATGAATACGGCCGACCCGCCTTCCGCTGGGCAGGGGACATCGAAGACCGCATCGCGGAAACCGTCCATCACCTTGTGAAACAGGTTCAAAAATAGTGTTACACCTCTGCGGGGCCACTTTGTTTACATCAAAAACAAATAGAAACAACGAACCTACCACAAATCCAGCGGACTCTCTGTTGACAATGTGTGTGTGGATTAGGATTTTAATTCGGCGAAAGGAATCACTACGAACACTTTACATCCTGTCGACCGGGAAGGGCAACACTCACATTACTCATCTAATTGACGGAGGGATTCATGTTTACAGTAAGACTGGTTTTGAGTACCTTGTGTGCCATTACTTTTTCTGTAGTCTTGGTAAATTCATGAAGCAGGCAAATGGACCTCAGCTCAATCGGTGCAGTCGACACAGGTTGAAGGAACGCGCTTTTACGCCAAGATATACGGTTTCACCTACACCGGCGTCACTCCACAATTGGGCGGGGATAGGGTGTTTCAGTCAACAGGCGGTGTTCCCAATGACCCATATCCGGGCATGACCACCTACTACCACGTACTTAGCCCGGTGACGATTACTGGAAACTATACCGGCGTGATCGGTCAGATATTTTACGATGCCGATAACGACCCTGAAACTCCTGATCAATTAATTGGATTTCTTGATTTCACATCCACCCAATACTGAGTAGAGGAGGTAACGGAATGCCGAAGGAAGGCCAATTGGATGGCTTCACGATTGTCGAATTACTCGTTGCGGCGATTGGCACAGGAATTCTTCTTGCGTTACTCTTGCCCGCAGTACAGCAGGCAAGAAGTAGTGCGAGGAAAGCCAGTTGTGTGAACAACCTCAGGCAAATCGGCGTTGCATTGGCTAATGCAGAAGAGACAACAGGGGGTTATCCGACGTCTCTTTGGTGTCTGAGGGATCTGCTTCCCTTCATTGGAGAATCGGTTGTTTATGACGAAGTCATGTCGAAACACCCCGCTGAGCGGTTGGGACTTATCCCGCCAATTTCGCTCTATCGTTGTCCTGCTGAGATTGTGGAACACCCGGCCATGCTACCAACGGGAGAGTGGAATGCTCAAGTGCCAAGTTATCTCATCAACATGGGCTCTCGTTTCCCCAACTACACTACTCAGCCGAAATATAATGGCTTTCGTGTTGATGATCTCGCACAGACTGATGCCAGTGATATTACTGATGGGCTTTCGACTACCGCCGCTTTCTCTGAACGATTACTTCGCTTTAATTCGCCTTCCTATCACATCCAAGGCAAGGAGCCTGATGAAGCAACAGCAATGCGAGAAACAGGACGTTATGCACGATTTACGGAAAGGTCATTCACTGGTGACGGCGAGGAGGATTTAGCTATTGATCAGTGTCTGAATCATCGGGCAGGAGTTGCATTGAACGGTACGAATCTTACCGCCCCCACTGTGTTTTCCATGAGTTTTGGTTATAACCATCTGGTTCCTCCCAACCATGTTGCCTGCATCAATGGTCCGCCGGGATCCCTGAATGGTGCCTATTTGATCCCACCTTCCAGTCTGCACTCAGGCGGAGTCAATATTTTGTACGCAGATGGTAGCGTTCACTTCGTCAGCAATCAGATCGATCTGAAAACATGGATGGCACTCGGAAGCCGTAATGGAAACGAATCGTATGCGCGGTAGGTACATTGTCACGTTTGCTTTCATTATCGCGATTACATGCCTTTGTGGGTGTCAGAGAAAACCTGCTTCTCCAGAGGTTTTGTCTGACAATAAAATTGTACGAGTAAAAAAATTTTGGCGAGTTGATAACAATGAAAGGTTGGGGAATACTCTTTCCTTCAATCAGAGAGAAGGCTACTACGCAGTAATTGAGCTGGAGCCACTGACAGATCGCCCCGATGAAATCGATGGTGAAAAAGTAACCGACCCCAGGCTGTGGCTCTGCGTTGCAATTTGTTATCCCGAAGATCAGACTCGCAAGAGTAAACAGGCTGTACGCTTTCCAGTTGAGCCGCTGTTTTACCCCGCTTCGGCAGAGCAAGGGCTTTTTCCGTTAGCATCAAAGGGGCCGCAGACAAATTCACCAAATTTCAAAGGTCCCCTGAGATTGCATCTATCCAGTCAACCGCCGGATTCGAGGAAGGTCATTAAAAAACTGGAGCAAAGCGGAGTTCGTGTTGTCGGTGGCGTAAGTGGTAATAGTCAGCCAGGAGAAGATAAAGTCCCCGTCCTTAAACATAAATTCGAGAAAGGAATTATTCCCTATTGGCTGTTCCTGGGAGATACGCATGCCACTCCCGGTGAATATACGCTTGAAATCCTGACTTACCCATTCTTTGCTGGCCTAAAACCGGGGGCCCCATCACCGTTTGGTTCACCAGTAATTATCTATAAGGGAACTGTTAAGATAAAGGGCTGAGAAAGGTACGTAGCTCGCATAACGACGCAAACTACGAAAAATTGCTAATGTAGCGAAGTGAAGTCTCACGTTGCATTGCGACGAAAAGAAGCCAGGCAGGTTTTCGTGTTACACGTCTG
>JALWSL010000246.1:4905-6995 GCA_027080405.1 Planctomycetaceae bacterium | reverse complement strand
ACCACCCCCACCGCCAAGTTGGTGGCGCAGATCCAGTCTCGCCGCAAGCAGCCGTTCCGTCTCTTCCTGTAGTTCCTGGAGAGCTTCCGGTCGGATGCGAACTTCAGATTGCTGATGCGTGTAGAAACCTGTTCCCGCAGGAATCAGGTGGCCGAGAATGACATTCTCTTTCAGACCTTTCAGGAAATCACGCTTACCGGCCAAAGCCGCTTCGGTCAGAACTTTGGTCGTCTCCTGGAAACTGGCCGCGGAAATAAAGCTTTCACTTTGTACCGCCGCTTTGGTGATCCCCAACAGTTGCGTACTGCCTACGGCCGGAGTCGGTGTCACACCAACGGCGGGGTCACCTCCTTCGGCTTCTACCAACGCGTTGACCTCATCCAATTCCTTCCGGGAGATGACATCCTCGACCTCATACTCGGTATCGCCAGGGTCAGTGATTTTAACACATGTCAGCAGCCGTTCATTTTCCTTGCGGAATTCGATTTTATCGACCAGGGAACCGGGAAGAAGGTTGGTGTCTCCGACATCATCAACTTTCAGCTTGCGGAGCATCTGTGAAATGACGATCTCAATATGTTTGTTGTCGATTTCCACCCGCTGGGCACGATACACATTCTGAATTTCGTGCAACAGATATTGATGCACGGCTTCTTCACCTGAAACCCTCAAGATATCGTGAGGGACAAGCGGACCACGCACAAGTGCATCGCCGGCCTTGACAATATCACCCGTGTGCACCAGCAATGCCTTGCCGTGGGGAATGATATGTTCCACTTCGGTTCCGTCTGCAGCGCGAACGACGAGGATTCGCTTGCCCCGTTTTTTCTCCGTGAGAAGTTCCACTTCCCCGCCGATCTCTGCCAATACAGCAGGATCCTTCGGTTTGCGGGCTTCAAACAGCTCGGTCACGCGAGGCAGGCCCCCGGTGATGTCCTGTGTCCCGGATGATTCACGAGGCAGCTTGGCAAGGATCGCTCCGGCGTTGATTTCCTCGCCATCCTCGAATTCGATCGTTGCCCGCTCCGGGAGATAATAGAAATCGAGAATTTTGCCCGTCCCGTCTTCCAGAATGATCTGCGGGTGGTATTCCCCCTTATGTTCAATAATTGTCTTTCGAACATTCCCGCTGGCGTCCTTTTCGGAAACGACAGTCCGGCCTTCAATAATATCATCCAGTCGGATTCGACCGCCGACTTCTGCAAGAATAGGCACAGCATGGGGATCCCACTGGCAGATTACTGTATTCGGTTCAACCTTCTGACCGTCTTCAACCATCAGAATCGCACCATTGGGGATACGGTACGATTCAATTTCCCGGTGCTTCTCGTCCATGATCACCGCTTCACCGTTACGGGTAAGAACGACATTCTGCCCATCGCTGTTGACAACAGAACGGATACGCGCATAGCGGACAATACCGCCCTTTCGGCACTTCAGCTCGGATTCTTCCATTTCCGTTTGAGCCACACCGCCGATATGGAAGGTACGCATGGTCAATTGTGTCCCCGGTTCACCAATACTCTGGGCAGCGATGATTCCGGTCGCCAATCCTTCTTCAACCTGTGAGCCCGAGGAAAGATCCATGCCGTAGCACTTCTTGCACATGCCAAGCTCTGCCTCGCACGTCATCGGGCTGCGAACCTGGATTTTTTCCAGGCCGAGGTCTTCAATCTTTTGAGCCTTTTCATGGGTGATCAGCTCACTGTCCTTGACAATCACCTCATCAGTAATCGGGTTGACGATGCTCGCCCGACTAACGCGGCCACGAATCGAATCCGCCAGGCTGACTTCAACGTGTTCACCACGGTAGACCGTCCCCATGGTGATCCCCTGAGTGGTGCCACAGTCATCCATGGTAATGACGACGTTCTGGCAGACATCCGCCAGTTTTCGGGTTAAATAACCACTGTCGGCCGTTTTCAATGCCGTATCTGCCAACCCTTTGCGAGCACCGTGAGTCGAACTGAAGTATTCCAGAACCGTCAAACCATCCTTGAAACTCGCCTTGATGGGAGTCTCGATGATCTCACCGCTCGGCTTGGCCATCAGACCACGCATTCCGGCCAACTGACGCATCTGTTCGACAC
>JALWSL010000246.1:0-4895 GCA_027080405.1 Planctomycetaceae bacterium | reverse complement strand
GTATTCGAGTACGGTAAGGCCTTCGAGGAAATTTGAGGTAATCGGGGTTTCAATAATTTCGCCCGCTGAACCGGTAAGGTTTTTCTGGGGTTTAGCCATCAAACCGCGCATCCCGGCCAACTGACGAATCTGTTCGACACCACCACGGGCACCGGAATCGGACATCAGGAAAATCGGATTGATATAGTCTCCATTTTCCCGGACATCATTCTCCATCTCGACCATCATCTCGGCCGTAATTTTTTCCCTCACCTTCGACCAGATGTCGAGCACCTTGTTGTAACGTTCCTGATTGGTAATGATCCCGCGATTGTACAGCTTCTGCTGCTTGATCACCGTATTTTCCGCTTCGGTAATGATCTTTTCCTTGCTCGGCGGTGTCCGCAGGTCACTCGTTCCGAAGGAAAGCCCACTTCTGGTCGATTGCTTGAAGCCGACCTCTTTCATTCGATCGAGCAGCTCAATCGTTTCACGGCGTCCCAATGACTGATAGCAATCCGAAATCACGCCGGAAAGGTCACGGCTTTTCATCGTCAGATTATAGAACGGCATTCCTTGGGCGACAATTTCTTCGTTAAAGAGAATTCGCCCTACCGTCGTTTCGAGAATCCCTCCCGATTTGAAGTCCTCTGCTCCTTCACCTTTCACCTGCCGTCCCTTGGGTAGGCGCAATTTTACGGTTGCGTGTTGCGAGACCTTCCCCTGATCCAAGGCCATGTAAACTTCATTGACCGAGGAAAAGACGAGGTTTTCGCCGAGCCGGTTGATTTTCTTCGCCGTCATGAAGTAACAGCCCATCACAATATCCTGTGACGGTGAAATAATCGGCTTGCCATCCGCCGGGCTGAAAATATTGTTCGTTGAAAGCATCAACGTGGTCGCTTCCACCTGCGCCTCAATTGATAAGGGCAAATGAACAGCCATCTGATCGCCGTCAAAGTCGGCGTTAAATCCCTTGCAGACAAGGGGATGCACGCGGATCGCGTTCCCTTCCACAAGAATCGGCTCAAACGCCTGAATCCCCATGCGATGCAGCGTCGGGGCACGATTCAACATCACGGGGTGATTCGTAATCACTTCATCCAGAATATCCCAGACATCTTCATCTTTGCGTTCAAGCATCCGCTTGGCCGATTTGATCGTATCGGCATGTCCGAGTTCTTTCAGACGGCGTATCACGAATGGTTGAAACAGTTCCAGCGCGATTTTCTTGGGCAACCCGCATTGGTGCAGTTTCAGGCTGGGACCGACAACAATGACACTTCGTGCAGAATAATCGACACGTTTACCGAGAAGGTTTTCCCGGAAACGCCCCTGCTTTCCCTTGATCATGTCGGTCAGCGACTTCAAGGGACGATTGGAGGACCCGAGGACCGGGCGTTTGCAACGGGTGTTATCAAACAGCGCATCAACCGATTGCTGAAGCATCCGTTTTTCGTTACGGACAATCACCTCAGGCGCATTCAGATCCACCAGCTTTTTCAGCCGGTTGTTGCGGTTGATGATTCGTCGATACAGATCATTCAGGTCACTGGTCGCAAAATTGCCGGAATCAAGCAGAACCAGCGGCCGCAACTCCGGCGGGATCACCGGAATGACATCCAGTACCATCCAGTCGGGATTGTTTTCACTGTCGCGCAGCGCTTCCACAATTTTCAACCGCTTGGTCAAATCACGGATCTTCTGTTGAGACTTCGTCGTCTTCAACTCTTTGCGCAACTCGGCCGATTCTTCAACAAGATCGAGAGTACGAAGCATCTTGCGGATCGCTTCAGCTCCCATCTCGATTTCGAACTCGCCTTCACCATATTTCTCCGCAGCCTGCCGGGCTTCATCTTCTGTGAGAAGTTGCCCCTTGCGCAGCGGTGTATCACCCGGATCAATGACGAGGTAGTCCTGGAAGTAGACGACTTTTTCCAGACTGCTTGTTTTAATATTCAGCAGGGCGCCCAAGCGGCTCGGCATCGATTTGAAAAACCAGATATGTACCACCGGAGCAGCCAGTTCGATATGCCCCATTCGCTTTCGGCGAACACGACTGTGCGTCACCTTGACGCCGCACCGGTCGCAGATCATCCCTTTGTACTTCATGCCGCGATACTTGCCGCAGGCACATTCCCAGTCTTTCTCAGGGCCAAAAATCCGCTCACAGAACAGACCATCCCGCTCGGGACGATAGGTTCGGTAGTTGATTGTTTCCGGCTTCTTGACCTCGCCGAAGGACCATCCACGAATATCCTGAGGGCTGGCCAGACGGATTGATATCGACCCGTAGTCGTTTACACGTTCGTATTGCATCTCACCGGTGCTCACAAATCGGCTCCTTTAATTGGCGAGTGAATCATAAAATTTGGAAAACTGATTTTCCCTGCCTCAGCTGATCAGGCAACTCCTGAATTCTCTGTCGCCTGAATCACCGGGAGCAGGGCAGATGGCTGATCAGACAGTAGTTTTTTCAAGCTGCATATTCAGGCACAATCCGCGGATTTCGTTATTCAACACATCGAAGCTCGCGGGCGTTCCCGCCTCGAGGGTGTTTTCTCCCTTGACCATCGATTCGTAAATCTTCGTTCGCCCTTCAACATCATCACTTTTGACAGTCAACAGTTCCTGGAGAACATAGGCGGCACCGTAAGCCTCCAGAGCCCACACTTCCATCTCACCGAAACGTTGGCCACCAAACCGGGCCTTACCACCGAGCGGCTGTTGCGTAATCAGGGAGTAAGGACCTGTGGCGCGGGCATGGACCTTGTCGTCAACAAGGTGATGGAGCTTCAACATGTAGATCTGGCCTACCGTTGTCCGCTGGTCATATTTCTCGCCAGTTCGAGCGTCGTAAAGTTGGGCTTTGCCGTCATCGGGCAGGCCAGCTTCATCCATCAGCTTGTAAATTTCCTCCTCATGAATACTGTCGAAGACAGGGCAAATCGCACGGAACCCGAGCTTCTCGGCAGCCCATCCCAGATGCGTTTCCAGAATCTGTCCCACATTCATACGACTCGGCACACCCAGCGGATTCAGAATGATATCAACAGGCGTTCCATCAGCCAGATACGGCATATCCTCAACAGGCAGAATTTTTGAAATCACCCCTTTGTTACCGTGGCGACCAGCCATCTTGTCGCCCACCGATATTTGCCGTTTCGATGCCACGTACACTTTGACCATCTGCAGAACACCGTTGGGCAGTTCTTCTCCCCGTTTCAGAGTGTTCAAAGCGGAATCGCGGGCAGAAGTGGCGTCCTCCACCTGATGAAAATTCTCTTCGATAACCTTTTTGCAGTCGGCAATTTTCTGAGGGCTTCGTATATCGAGGTCCTTGAACCGTTCCAAAAAAGTTTCCGCGTGAGAGGCGAGTATTTTATCATCTTCAATGGAACGCAGTTCGACTCCATCGTCATCAGTCAGTTTTTTCCCCAGTGCCGATTCAAACGATTCCAGGAATTGCCTGAAAGCCGTGGCGATGGCGTGGTTTCCTTCCGTCTCGGTCTTTTTCAATTCCGCGTCGTAGGCTTTCTTTTCGGATTCCGTCAGACTGGTGCGGCGGGCAAATCTCTCCGTATGAATGACAATACCCTCGACACCACTTTGTACTTCCAGCGACTCGTTTTTAACGTCTTCGCCAGCCCGACCGAAAATCGCATGCAGCAACTTTTCTTCAGGTGTCAATTCCGATTTTGCCTTGGGGGTCACCTTCCCGACCAGAATCGACCCGGTTGAAACACGCGTCCCCACCTGCACGATTCCATTTTCATCGAGATGACGCAGCGCCTTCTCGCTCACATTGGGAATATCCCGAGTGAATTCTTCCCGACCGAGTTTGGTCTCGCGAATCTCCACATCGAATTCATCAATATGGATGGAGGTGTAAACATCCTCTTTCACAAGGCGTTCAGAAAGAATAATCGCATCCTCGAAGTTGTACCCTTCCCAGGACATAAACGCGACCAGAACATTTCGGCCCAGGGCCAGTTCGCCATCTCTTGTTGCCGCGGTGTCGCATAACAACTGCCCTTTTTTCACCCGGTCTCCAACGCGAACCAACGGCTTCTGATTCAGGCAGGTACGCTCATTCAAACCGGTGTATTTTCGTAGCGGGTAGCGCCTTCCATCGACTTCGATCACATTGGCATCGACGTAGGTGACCTTTCCCGCCTTCTCGGCAAACACACCCATGCCGGTGTTCTCTGCCACGATCTTTTCCATACCCGTGCCGACAATTGGCCGCTCCGTGACAAGCAGAGGCACCGCCTGTCGCTGCATGTTCGAACCCATCAATGCCCGGTTCGCATCATCGTGTTCCAGGAACGGAATCAGTCCTGCCGAAACACCGATCATCTGGCAAGGAGACATGTCGATGTACTGAATCGTATTTGCTTCCGTCCAGACAAATTCATGTCGATACCTTGCCAGAATACGCTTTTCCGCAATAGCGCCGTTTTCCAGCTTGGTATCCGCAGGAGTCACATACACATTCGCTTCTTCATCGGCCCGCAACCACTCAACTTCATCAGTCACCTTCCCGTTGACCACCTTGCGATAGGGCGTAATCAGGAAGCCGTAGTCATCCACTTTTGAATAGATCGCCAGGCTGGAAATCAGGCCGATGTTCGTTCCTTCCGGCGTTTCGATCGGACATATACGTCCGTAGTGGGAAATATGGACGTCACGAACTTCAAATCCGGCCCGTTTGCGGTTCAGACCGCCCGGCCCCAAAGCACTCAGCCGACGTTCATGGGTCAACATCGACAAAGGATTGGTCTGGTCGACCACTTGCGACAGTTCACTTCGACCGAAAAAGAACTCGATCGACGCCGAAATGCTTTTCGGATTAACCAACGACCGCGGCGTCATCGTTTCGACGTCTTTCAGGCTCATTCGTTCCTGGACAGTTC
>JALWSL010000245.1 GCA_027080405.1 Planctomycetaceae bacterium | reverse complement strand
GATCAGTAATTGGCCGGGCTTTTTACCGCGGAGGCGCGGGGCGTGCGGAGGGGAGAGATCGGGTGTGGTTCGCGGTCGGGTCAGGGAATGCTTTCCGGTGGTCGGTGCGAGTCCCGCTCTGCTAAGGGTTAGCAACCCACCGGGAACGGAACCTTGGGTCGATGGCGCCCCCAATGCCGTGCAAGGGTGGCTCAGGTCAACAGGAAGAGCCTGGGATTGGCTGTAGCAGTGGATGGTGGGTTGCCCTGACCCCCGAAGTCTGAGCGCATGTAGTGATTGGCGGGGGGATGTTGCTATCAGGATGGTCTGCACGCCCCGATTTAACGCTCGGTTTTCTTGTTATATTTCATTATGATACAACTAACACTAAACTTTTCGATGCCTCATTCGTATATTACAGGGTAGGGCGTGGTTGGTTTGGATCTGGCTCAGATCCATCTGCAGCCATTTGCCCAATATGACCTTGGGGAGCGAAAAGAGCATGAGATTCGATTATCATATAGGAGATCGTTATCATAGTGAGTACCAGCCACTGGTTGCGACATGGATACTCCGGATTTTACTGAGGATTAAAAGAACGTTCAGGGAATTTTATACCGTTAAGCGAGGGTACTCATGCGATGCACTTGCGGATTTTTTAAACCTGCCGGAGGATGATCCATACGAGAATGAGGAAAAAAGGCCATCGGTAAAAAAAATGAAATCCATTTTGGAAACCGCCCTGAAAAAATTTGAATCAAATATCGACAAGAAATCAGTGCTGTTTCGCAATGTGGATCTCTTGGCGCGGCGAATCGACATTTCCGCTATTGATCAGAAGCTGCTTGTGTTTGGAGTGCTGGTTGAGCACAGCGATGCATGGAGTGAAATTTGTCATTTGCTTACCATTGAAACTGAGCGCCAGTTCATTCATCTTATTGCCTGCGTGCTGGATGAACCCTTCCATGTCATCAAGAAATCGCTTGCCAAAAATGCCTTTTTGCGACAGTCGGGTATGGTGAGAATGGACAAGAGAGCTTACGAAGATGGCAAGCTGGGGGTGATGGAGACTCTGGAAGATGCCATGTTTGCCGAGAATGAAAGCGAGCATGATCTAATGGCTCACTTCATAATGGAATCAAGTGGTTCATCACTTTGCGTAGATGACTATCCGCATGCCAGAACAGATATTTCTGTTGTCCGTTTATTGCTTGACGATGCTGTTAAGTCCAAGCGCAAAGGGGTCAATGTGCTGATGTATGGCCCTCCGGGGTCGGGCAAGACCGAGCTGGCCAGGTTGCTAGCGGATATTCTTGATCTTTATCTGTTTGAAGTGAACTCTGAGAATGGATATGGTGACGCGATCCGATTTGCTGATCGATTTGGTAATTACCGATTGGGTCAGCAGTTGTTGGCGAATGATAGGGGAAGCCTGATCCTGTTTGACGAGGTTGAGGATGTTTTCCCAAGGCGGTGCTTTTCGTTTTTTGGTTTACAGTTAGAGTCTGGGAAAAATAAGGGGTTTATGAACAAAATCTTGGAAAACAATCCAACCCCGGCGATCTGGGTATGTAACCATATTGATCAAATTGATCCCGCGTTTCTGCGGCGATTCGATTATGTGATGGAGTTGGATATGCCACCTAGGACAATACGGATGAAGATTGCACACTCGTATCTGGAAGAATGTCCCGTTAGCAAATCTTTTATTGAGCGA